>SPDA01000002.1 GCA_004525155.1 Spirochaetales bacterium | reverse complement strand
GACGTATGGCTGCTGGCTCTTGATGCGGACGGAAAAATTCTCTGGGAAAAAACCTATGACAGGGATTTCAACGATCTGCCCAAGGACATTATCCTCAATCAGGCCGGATCCTATACCGTCACTGGCGTCAGCGGGCTTGTGACAAAATCCGGCAAACTGGCAACTTTCGGCTGGATTATGAAAATCGATCCCTCCGGAGCGGTTCTCTCTGACAAGGTATACGGTATCGGTCTGCAGACATTTTCCGCGGCCGCGGAAGCAAAAAACCGGGACCTGGTACTCTCCGGCAGCACGGAAGACGACAAGGGCAATATCGATTACTGGATCAGCCGAGTGGATGCTACCGGGAACCAGCTCTGGAACCGGGCTTACGGCGGGCTCGCGGCGGATACTGCGGAATCCATCGTTGTTCTTCCGGGCGGCGGCCTTGCAGCCGTGGGAATTACCGAATCATTTCCGGGCTTAAAAAATATCTGGGTAATCAGGATGGATTCCGAAGGACTTGTTCAGGAATAGAAGGGTTGTCCCTATTTCTGTATTTTTTCCTGTTTTATCTGACCGGTCTTAAGGTCAAATTCGAACGTTACAGACTTTGCCTCTTTTTTTACCTCAAAAATACGGCCGTGGCTTTCTATGAGAGTACCGGGAAAAACCGTTCCCCGTACGGTAATGAAGGAAGGAAAATGTTCTTCGAATTTTTCCCTGAGGGTAAAAAGCCTCATCGTGCGTTTTTCTATTATCTTTAAGAATTTGAGCTTTTCCTGCCGGGCTTCCTCAAGTTTCGTCTTATGTCCTTTTTTTTCGTGGGAATGCATGAACGTGTCATATTTTAAAATATGCTGATTTACTTTTTCAATTTCTTTTTCTTCGAGCTCTATCTGATCTGCAACCAGATAATCCTGCCCGAAACTCACCTGGGTTTTCAGGCCGGAAATACTGCCCAGGTTCATTACTTCCATACCTTTTCTGGATTTTGCATGGCCCCCCATGAGGTGCCCCTTTTCCGATTCCAGGGTCAGTTTACCGTTGCATTTTATCTCGGTGCGCAGGCAATAGCTCTTTATTATTATATCTCCTACGGATAGAAGCATTGCCTGCTCCGCGAAACTGGCCCTGATGCTGTCCATGGTCCGCAGAATGGCCTTACCGCTTCCTTTTATTCCGCCGTTAATTATTATGTCCTTTCCTGCGGATAGAAGGGCGCCTTCAACTCCTTCACCAACAATGATGGACTGACTTGCAATCACCTGGAAACCGCTTTCAACAGTACCTGATATCTTTACAGAACCGAGGAATTTGACATTGCCCGTCGTCAGACTGACATTCCCCTTGATGGTATGGGCATCTTTTATATCGAGGGATTTTTTATCATGTAAAAGCTCACCGTTTTTGGCAGCAATCAGCTTCACATTCCCTTTCTCGTCCCGCTCCTGGATAATATTGTTTCCGATAACGAGTTCTAAATCCTGTTTCAACATCGCAGGTATCGTTCTTCCGGTAACATCCCAGCCGTCGCTCGGGGCCGTTTCTGCTGCCGGAATTACAGCCACCAGATCTCCCTTCTTGACTATGGTTATCGTCTGCTGTGTTTTATAATCCGCTCTGCCGTCTTTGCGGATTGTCACTTTTTCTCCGGAAGCAAAGTGTATTTTGTACTCGATTTTGTTCCTGGTCTCATGTATCGGATCAAGGCCCCTGGCGATACAAAGATTCCGGATGGATTCGTTGTTCTGTGCAGCGGTTACAGCACGGGAAAGGTCCTCCTCGAGAATACCCCTCGTTATGCCGCTTTCATTTATTTTTAACCGGACAGCTTCCAGGGTCGGTTTTATCCCCGCGCCTTCAGCAGGTTCTATGAACAGAAACCCTGCCATCCGGTCCTCGGCCAGCTCCACATCGATTTCGGCGTCCTTTAGCGATCGGACCCTGAGGAGCAGGGTGCCGTCTTCCGCTGTTCCTTTTTCCAGAATCCCGGATTTTTCCGATATTATTTTATCCTTTTCGACTTTTAGATGCTCGAAAAGCTTGTACTTTGTTCCTGAAGATTCTCCGCAGGGAAGGAGATTCCCGTACACATCCAGACCATCTTTTCCCTTATCAGTTTTGGTTATAGTGCCGACAGGCTGGTGACTCACTACGAAAGACAGGGCTTCTGCCGTATCAGGGGGAAATTCTTCCAGAGAAACGATTGCCGGATCCGGCGCCGCATCCTGAAGCCGTTTTTTAAGCTGGATTTCGGCATCTTTTTTTAAAAAAGTGGTTTGAAGCTCTACGGCAGTTTCCGTCCCCGGATCCGGGGCCCTCCCTTCACAGAGAAGGTACCCTGCAAGTTCCTCCTGGCTGCTTTTGTAATACGCCATGATGTCGGTTTTTATTTGAGTGAAATTGAGGTTTTTAAGCTTTCTCTCATTGATGAGGCTGCCTATTTCCCTGAGGCTTAAGGGCTTTCCCCTTCCCCGTCCTTTTACCAGATGAAGAACCGCTTTGAGTTTATCCTCGGATACCCGGATTTCCGCAAGACTGTCCTTGTCCCCGCTAAGTACCAGGTCCTTTTTATTTGTACCTCCCGATACAGCCCGGCTTAGAATCTTCGAGAGTTCTTCCTCCTGAAGAAGGTGTTCCGCAGGGTAGGGAAGCTTTAATACCGCTTCCCGGATTTCCTCCGCGGAAGGCAGGGGCGCCAGGCTGTTTCCCGGTGTAAAATCCAGCAGGCAGGTGTTTGCGTCGGAGGAAAGACGGACCTCCCATTCATGGAAGGCGAAAGGCAAAACTTCAACCCAGTTCTTTCCCCTCCGCAAAACCCCGGTTACCGCGGCGGTAAATTCTCCCCGTTTTCTTACTATCCCTTTTCCCGTGTAAAAATCCGCGTCAAGCTTCTGCTCCGGCATGATGGGCAGACCCAGGACGGATTTTCCCGCTTTTCCCGGCTTGAAGGCGAACACCGTGGCGATTTTCCGGCCTTCTGTAACCCAGCCGGTTTCAGCCACTTCCGGATCCACTGAAATCCGCTCCGGGACTTCTATTTTTTCCACCACTTCCACGATTTCTTCCTTAGGCGGGAGAAAAGGCAGTTTTTGTTTTATTAAAATCTTTTTACGTTTTTTGATTTTTTCTATTTTTATCGAAATTATTTCAGGTTCCGGTGCGTTCCGGAAAAATTTCTCTGCAAAGGAGGCGTACGGTTCCGGAATGGGGAGTTCTTCCCAGTTGTATTGTTCGGGAACAGGCGGTTCCGGTTTGGTGCCCTCGGCGATGATCATCTCAGATTCACCGGTCTTCGTTTTGGAGAGTTTTCCCAGCACCTCCTCAACGGAAGACGGAGAGTATCCTTCAACGACTTTGTTCCGGGTTAGATGATTGATGAGCCTTGCGGCGTCCCATTCTTCTCCATCTTTATCGGCGCTGAAAACGACGGAAGCGGTCAGTTCCTCTTCATCTATGGTTAAGCGGATATTTCCTTTCAGTTTAACTGCTGCCATGATTCTTTCTGATCTAGTAAGCGGCAAAGCCGCCATTAATGGCTTTTGCAAGCTTCGCCTTGAAAAAAATGTTTTCCTTTTTTAACTGGCTAATCTCGTACTGCTGCGTTTTTATGGTTTCAATCAAATCTCCCTGGGTAAGGGCGCCGCAATTAAGCAGGTCTTCCATGTAGCGCATCTTTGTTTCAAAATCAACCTCCGCTTCCACCTCCGCTTCTTCAAAACTTTCGTCGATCGTTTCGATGGTCAGGTTAAGTTCATTTTGTTCTTCGCTTTCCTCTTCCCCCTCAACAATCAGTTTGTCCGCAATCCTGTATATTGCCTGGGAAAGAACCGAGTTGGGTTTGTAAATGATAATGGGGAGCCGGGACTTGAGCGCCACATCCTGGAGATCGTCCCTGTATATAATGCCGAGGTGTTCTATTTCCAGGTCAAGGTATTCCCTGCAGGAGCGCCGCAGTTTAAGGGATTTGCTGTTGTCCTTGGGATCCTCCAGCAGATTGAGCACCAGCCATGGATGGAAATTCCGGATTTGTTCCCTGAACAACGCGTAGCTTTTCGGATCTATCTCTTTTATGGTCTGGATGAGTCTCGGCACGTAAATGCGCTGGGCACCGGAACCGGCTGCGTATATCTTGTTCAGGTGCTCTCTCGCCGCGGAATCTTTTTTGAATGTGGAATGGATCAGCCTGAAGATGACGTTCTTCAGGAATAAATAGGCGTTGAGGTTTGCCGTAGGCGTGGGCGATGTAATTACGATGCCCCTGCCGGAAGTCAAAAAAAAATCCACTATGTTGTAATTGGAGCCGGCGCCCAGGTCCAGAATAACGAAGTCCGCGGACACGCCGCGAATTTTTTTAATGAGTTTCTGTTTCTGGCCGGTTTTAAGGTTTGCCGTTCCCGGGATTTCCGCGTCCCCCGGTATGAATCTCAGGTTTTTATAATCCGTGTCGAGAACAATTTCCTCAAAATCCATATCCGCGGAATTAAGGTAGGTGCCGATGCCTTTCTGCACCCCGGTCTGGCCCAGGATTAGGTGGACGTTGGACCCGCCGAGGTCCAGATCAGCCACCACAACCTGCTTCCCGGCCTGTGCGAGCGCCAGGGACAGATTGACAGCGAGGAGCGATTTCCCGACGCCTCCCTTACCGCTGGCTATGGGGAGGATGCGCATTTATTCACCCTCCACGGTGACATCATCAAGATTCGGCAGTTGCGCTTCAGGCGGGGCCGGCGGCTTGACAACCGGCGGTTGCTTGTCTTTTTTCTCCCGGCCGAATAACAGCAGAAAAAGCAGAAAGATTGAATCGAGAAAGATTATTATCACGGCGAGGAAGAGACGCAGGCGCTGATAGGGTTCGGGAGTGCTCATGCCAAGCCCCAAATTTTCGAGCACCGGTGCTGTTTCCGCTGCAACGGAACCTCCCTGTGTTCCCTGAAGGAGGAGAATTACGAATATCATTGTACCAGGAATAAGGGAAAACAGTTTACCTATCCGGAGCAGATGAAGATACTCTCCGTATTTTTCCGGGTAGAGACCCAGGGCCACGTAGGCAACCACCAGCATGAGCTGCAGAGAGGATGTCCAGACAAGAAACATGAACGGCAGGGACTGTTTTGCCGGCATCAGCAGCGTCAGACCTGCCAGGAGCACAAGCGCGAAACGGAGAAGCTCCCAGAAGGCTCCAAGAAAAAATCCCCAGTGTTTTGAGTTCATAATCCCTTGATTTTCTCGTTGAAGCGTTCCAGATCCTTTCCCTGAAGTTCCGCTTTACGGCCCTTAAGAAGGCTGTCCAGGGCCTTCTTCTCTTTTCCGGAAAAGGTCACGCTGTTGAGCACATGCTCTTCAAAGGCCTCGGAGGCCAGCGGACAAATTTTGGAAACAATGTCAAACAGGACTTCTGCGTATGCCCTTATTTCTTTTTGGGCGTGGGGGTCCGTCCTGAGCCTGATAAAATGAAAGAGATTGTGAAGGTCCATCTGCCAGTAAACTTCCGTATAAATACTCAAGGGCAGATTGATTCGGGCAAGTTCGCGGGCTATGTTGCGGCCGATGAGTTCCTGATAGGAGCCGTATACCCTGCGCTGGTCCGCTTCCAGCGCGGACCGTACCTGTTTTTGGATCTCTTCCGGTACGGGCTCCGTGCCCCTTCCCTGCTTATTGTCGGCGCTCTGAAAGCTTATGTCTTCTGCCGGGGGAAGGTAGAACTCGTCTTTCAGGATGCTGTACCTGCTGGAAATTTCGTTCAAGCGCTCGGTCCTGTGCCGCACCCATTGTCTCGCCACGAAAATGGGCATCTTTATATGAAATGTAAACACGACCTGCTCGAAGGGCGAGGTATGGTCATTCCGCAGGAGATACTGGATAAGTCCCCGGTCCTCCCGAACCGTTTTTGTCCCTTCTCCGTACGACACCCGCGCGGCCTGCACGATGCGTTCGTCACCGCCCATGTAATCGACCAGCCGGATAAATCCCTTGTCCAGTACCGGATAACTTTTGTCGAGAATCTGTTCCGCATCCGGAACAACGCAGTGACCCATGAATATTTCCTTTTTATAAATAGTTTACATGCTCAGGCCGAGACCCTTCTCGAGCACCGCTTTCGTGACACTTAAAACTTCCGCTGTTTCCACACGGATCAGCTTGAGGAACAGTTCGTAGGATGCCGGTTTCTTGTAAAGGCTGCCGGAAATCAGGATATCTGCGTTCAGAAATTTACCTATCTCCGAGGCATTTGTCTCATCGGTGATGCCGGAAAGCTGGAGCTTAAGCTCTTCCATTATTTTCTGCAGATCCTTGCGCTCCACGAGCGTGAACAGGGAAGTGCCGGCGCTGTTGAATATGAGCTGTTCCGTAAAATATTCCGCGTCTCTGGCAATGGAGGGATCTGCCGGCACCATGGGAAGAATTGCCGCAGTTGTTGCCTTGCTCAGCTTGAATGTCGAAAAATCCGAAAGCTGGGTAAGGGCCAGGGTGAAAAGCTTTTTCAGGGTGTCTTCCCTCGCTTCGTCTGCTATTTTATGAGCCTCAAAATAGGGCGCCTCATCCTCCAGGGGCTCGTCGGTAAGGCTGCTTAATTCTTCCTTTGCAAAACGGATGATGATGGTTTCGAGTTTGTCAGTCTGATAATTGGCGCCGGTATGATGACTCACGCTGCCGGGCGCACCGCCTTCACTTTCTCCGGTTTCGCCATAGGTTAGGAAGATGTACTTTCCCGAGGTATACTGGGAAATCTGCCGTAATACATATTCCGCGGTTATTTCGAGTCCGCCTGTGCCGACGCTGAAGATTTTTATTCCCCTGTCCCTCGCCATTTTCGATGCGGAGACATAATCGAAATCCTGATTGTAGTCGAGGTGAGGGGGCGCGTCGGTAATAATAAAGGCAAGCTTGATACCCTGGGGATTCCACTGCATGGCGCGCACCGTATCATCCAGGGCTGCCTGAAGGTCTTCCGGCGTATCGCCGCCGCCGGAGGCGAATACCTCGTTCAGTTCGGCGGTGAAGGCTTCCAGGTCTGCATTCAGGGGAATTATTCTCGTCCGGTACTCGTCCTCCACGTCCTTGTAAAGAACCATGCCGAAACGCACCGCTGGTTTTGTCTTGAGACTGCTGAGATTTAAATGAATGAGTTCTATGGTCGTTTTCAGCCTTTCTATTTCCTCACCCATGCTGCCCGTAGTATCCATGACAAACACGATATCCAGGGGAACGGGCAGGGGGATGGCGCGGTTTTGGCTGAAGGACACGGTTATTTCCCTTTTTCCGTTTCTCTGAACGCTGAAGGTCTTTTTCTGATTAAGGGCCGATACAGTCACCGAATATTCACGTATGCCGGCGTCGTAGACAGGCGGTTTATATTCGGAGGGGAAAAAAAGAAATTTGCCGTCGGCGTGGGTTCTCCCGCTGCACAGAAGCGTATTTCCGGCGGTAACGGCAACCTCCGCGTTGGGTATCGATTTTCCGGATGCATCCGTAACGATAAACTGCACCCTCTCCTCAACGTCCAGGGAAAGGTGCGGAATGCTGTCGTACTCTTTCAGGAATTTTATAAAGTACCCGTACTGCTGGTTATCATCGGCGAACCCCGCCTTGAGCCCGGAAGCGGAGGGCTGGGCTGCGGGTGCGCCGGCGGTTTTAGGTTTTGCGGACGTGCCCCCGGCAGTGGGTTCGGCCGAGGCTAAACTCTCGTCCATAAATTCAGGCATGGCGCCTTCTTTTTTGGAGACATCCGTGGAACGCTCATCGGTCGTTTTTGCTCCGCCGGATGACCCTGCTGCTGATTCGGCCGGTTTCGGTTCCCCGGGGGAGGCGGCAGTAACCGCTGCTTCCTGGGCCGCAGGCTCCGAGACCGCCGGTTTTTCGGCAGCGGCGGAATCCGATCCGTCCGCGGTGGAACCTACGGGGCCGGCTTCCTGTTTCGGAGGCGCCGCAGTCTGCCCCCCCGCAGCCTGTGCCCCGGAAAAACCTGCGCAGGAAGCGGACAGTATTGATAAGAGAAGTATCAAACCTGTTAAAGGCAGATATTTTTTCATAACAGCCCCTCTGCTTTAAAGAAATGGTAAAAAGGTAAAATCATTCAAAGTATACTATACCATAAAAAAATGACTTATTAAGATTTTTCCTCTTTTTTGCGGGCGTGGTTGACGGTAATTTTACGGCCCTTGAAATCCTTGCCATCGAGCTGATCTATGGCTTTCTGGGCGTGACTGGTCGCTATCTCGATGAAGGAGTAATTATCCAGTATTTTTATGGAGCCAATCTCCTCCTGGTTTATATTGAGGGCGGTGGAAAAGAATTTTGCCAGGTCCCTGGGGAAAATACTCCTGTTTTTTCCCACGCTTACAAAAAGGGTCTGCATGTCTTTTGAAGGTTTGGTGTGTTTTGACCCGGAGAACTGCTTGAAAAGATAAGCGCAAAAGTACATCCTCAAGGTAAGAGGAACATGTTTTTTTATAAGGCCTTTAAAAAAATTAAGCTCTTCCGGATCGGCATCTTCTTTAATCGCGCTTATTATCTTTTTTATGGATTCTTCCAATGCCTCTTTTTCCGTCGGGTTTTCTTCTCTTTTAACGGTCATACGGTTGGCCTCCAGTGATTTGTCTGTCATTTCCAGTTCTTCCTTTGTACCGATTAGAATAAGGTTCGGATTTTCATGGCCCTCATGAAGCAGGCTCAGTGCTTTCTGATGAAGAATTTTATCTTCCTGAATATCATAATATAAAAGATTGTATATGGAATCAATTTCTTTTTCCAGATTGCTTTTCGTGGTGGCAATGCAGCAGTCCGCCGGCGAATCGATAAAATTCCTGCTGTGGCTCCCGGAGTGGATGCAGGAAAAACCTAAAGAGGAGAGGTTTTTTTCGAGGGCTGCGGGCGCGGAACCAGGTTTGGTTATGATCAGGGTTTTTGTAAGGCCCAGTTCAGTCAGAATATTGGTCAGAGCCTTAAGCTTATGCCGGGAATCCTCAACAACATAAAAAGTGGTTTGTATATCGTTTCGCTGCCAGTTTTCTGCCGAGAGTATAACCGGCCGCTGGAGCAGGTTGGAGAGCTCCTGGGGTGTTTCCCTTCCCCAGTTGTAGATAATGGTTTGGGGCTTTTTAATTATTTTTGAGTGGATAAAAAGAAGGTCTTTCTCGAATCCCCCGTCGGAATCATCCTCTTTTCTGAGGATAACGAGAATGTCCACATTGTTTATGCTGAGGTTCTCGCGGCGGAAATGATCGATTACCCGCACGCTCGAGCCTGCAAGCACCTGAAGAGGTTTGGCCAGCTGCCGGAATTCCTTTTTTATGTTGTTTTCAAGCCCCGCGACGGTGAAGCTGATTTCCGCCTTGTGCGAGTGAAATACCTTCCGCATTTCGACAGCGATTTTTTTTAAAACATCTTCGGAATTTGTAATGATAAGCGCTTTTTTCTTGACATCCGCGCCAGTCAGCATAAGGGCCAGGGCGATGAGTACGGACGCGGACCTGCCGTGGGAATCTGAAACATCCGCTATAATGTCCTTTCCCTGCAGAAAGTAAGGGATTATGGTTTTCTGAAAGGGTGTAGGCCTCAAAAATCCTGATTCTTCGCAGTATTCGTAGAGAGTTTTTTCCAGAGAATCCCGTATTTTGTTAAGCAAAGTTTGTATCCTGTATACTATTCGATAATTCAACCTTATCCAGCGGTCAGGTCTTTGTCAAGGAACACTTTGAGTGAGGCTTTTCAGGCTTCCCGCCGATAATAAACGGTAAGAACTCATGATAAAGAAGCTGTGGGCATTTATTTTTCTGGCGGCTCTTCTCAACCCGGGTATCTATGCCGAGGTTTTCCGGTTCCGGTATACTATGGACGATCAGTACCGGATTCTTTCTACCGTGCGGGAAGAGGTATATATTAACGGCGGGTTTTCCCATGAAGCGGAAATATTTAACCGGATTGCGGTAAGAGTAACCAAAACCGCTGATGACAGCGGGTACCTTGAAGCCGATTTTCAAACCTCCGAACGCATAGGCGGCATGAAGGGCGTGTATCAGTGGTCCGAGGTGTACGAATCGAAATTCTGGCGGAATTCCCTGGGCAGGTATGCCATCGAGCCGCAATATTTCATGCCTGTAGTGCGGGATGTGCCGATGTTTCCGGAAAGGGACATTGAACCCGGTGAGTCCTGGATAGCCCGCGGTGAAGAAGCCCACGATTTCCGCAGCAATTTCAACATTCCCGTACCTTTTACCTTTCCCATAACCGTCAACTATGAATACAGGGGAAAGGGAGATTTCGAAGGAAAACAATACGATGTCATATCGATACGATACACAGTCTTCCACAGACCGGCCGTTGTACCGAGGAACGCAGCGCTGTATCCGGTTCGCTTAAGCGGATATTCGGATCAGCTGCTTTACTGGGACAACCAGGAGGGGCAGCCGTACGCCTACCAGGAAGAGTTCGAATTCGTTTTCCAGCTTTCTTCCGGGGATCAGGTGGAATACCGGGGCAGCGCGGAAGCCAAGGTAATCGAATCGATACACATGAACAAGGAAGACATGCTTAAATCGATTCAGGAGGAACTGTCGAAGGACAACCTCAAGGATACGACGGTACGGTCTGACGAACGGGGCATAACGATAAGCCTCGAAAATATTCAGTTCAAGCCGGATTCCACCGAAATGCTTGCGACTGAACAGGTCAAGCTGGATGCAATAGCGGCCGTATTGAAAAAATATCCTGACAGGGACATCCTGATAACCGGGCATACCGCCCTGGCCGGCACCGAAGCAGGAAGGCAGCAGCTGTCCGAGGAACGGGCCCGGGTTGTGGGCGACTATCTGCTGCTGCAGGGTGTGCGGACAAAAGAGCACATTGTCATCCAGGGCAAGGGAGCGAGGGAGCCGGTAGCGGATAACCGGACGGAAGAAGGAATGAAGAAGAACAGGCGTGTAGAGATAACGATACTGGAGAACTGACGGAAGCATGAAGAACACGTTAAAACGGATAAAAAGCTTTATAAATAATTACACCTTTTTAAAACCTGTAAGTATTTTCGCGGTGATTTTTCTGATTACCTGTGCAGGCGTATTTCTGTTCGAGGCCGGAAGGAACGAACAGTTTTCCGGTTTCGCCGACAGCCTGTGGTGGGGGATTATAACCTTCAGTACCACGGGTTACGGCGACAAGGTTCCGGCTACCACAGGCGGAAGGATAATTGCCATTGCCACCATTTTTGTCGGTATCGCGGGCATGAGCTTTTTATCCGGTACTTTTGCATCGGTCTTTGTAGAAAGGAACACACGGGCAAGGAGAGGCCTTATGGATTTTCCAAAAATGAAGGATCATTTTATAATATGCGGCTGGAAGGACCACATGAAGGATATCCTGCTTGATATCATTCATGTGGCGGGAATCATTACCTCGGATCGAATTATCATCATTTCCAACGTCGATTCCGATAAAATTGAGGATCTAAAAGAAGAGGCGGAATTGAAGGAGATCAATTTTGTCCGCGGCGATTACTTTTCCGAGGTAACCCTCAACAGGGCCAATGTAAAAAACGCGCGCAAGGTGCTCATCCTGGCGGACACCTTCGACAGCGCGGCCGTGTCCGAGGTGGATTCCAAATCCGTCATGACTGTGCTGACCATAAAGGCCATGGCAAAGAATGTGTATACCACCGTGGAACTGCTCGATAGAAAATACGAGAATTACCTGAAACAGGCGCTCTGCGACGAAATCCTCTTCAGCAGGGATTTTTCCCGGCAGATGCTGGCCAATGCCACAGCCATTAACGGCATGTCCCATATAATTTTCGACCTGCTTTCCCAGGCAAACTCACGGCTGGCTACCCGCGGTTTGCCGGATGAATTTATTGGAAAAACTTTCGGTCAGTACAAATCCGCTTTCAGCGCCTTCGAAAATACCATACTCATCGGTATTCTCGAGAACACGGGCTTTCCGCACATGATTAAAATGGAAGCCTTAAGGGAGGCCCAGAAGACATCGGATGTTTCGAGACTCGTCAACAACCTTCAAAAGGTCAAGGAACTCGAGATGAACAGGCCCGTCCTGGTACCCTCGGATGATTATGTCATTCAAAAGCATTCCCAGGCCATAATCCTGGAACGGAGCAGCTCATGAAAGCGGGACAGGAACAGGAGCAGATCCTTGGACGGCTCAGGCAGATTAAACTCTTCGATGAGATAAAAAATCATGACGAATTCATGAACGCCCTGCTCAAGATTTGTAAAATGAGACATTCGAAGGCCCGTGAAATAATCATTCAGGAAGGGGAAACGGGCTCTGAAATGTTCATCGTGCACAAGGGGGGCGTGGAAATCCTCAAGCGGACCAGGGCAGGGGACAATTACACGGTTATCAAGCTGAAGGCGGAACAGAATGTGTTTTTCGGCGAACTGGGTCTCATAGACGACGATAAGCGGTCCGCCACGGTAACGGCCACGGAAGATTCGGATTTTATCGTCATATCCAAGGACGACTTTATCAAGCTCGGCGATACTCTTCCATTCGCCGGCCTTGTCGTAACCCGGGCCATATCCATTATCCTCGCGGGCCGGCTGCGGAAAACCACAACGGACATGCTCACCATTTTCGACGCCCTTGTTAACGAAATAAGTACCTGATATAACTTACACCCATGAACGGTTATCTCCGAACAGCAGTCAAGGCGGCGAAAAAAGCCGGCCGCATCATGTGCAGGTATTTCCATAACCCGGAGACGGAACACAAGGAAACAAGCAACAACCTGGTTACCCGGGCGGACCTAGCCTGCCAGAAAGCCATAGAAGATATAATTCGCCGGAAGTACCCGCGTCACTCGCTGCTCGGTGAGGAAGGTGAGAACGCGGCCGATACACAGGAAGGCAGTATATGGATTTTCGACCCCCTCGACGGCACCAACAATTACGCTCACGGCATTCCGCAGTTCTGTTCTTCCGTGGCTTATGCCGAGAAGGGCGCGGTCCTGGCGGGCGCCGTGTTCGATCCTGTCCGGCATGAGCTCTTTACCGCGGTCAAGGGACAGGGCGCCCGGTGCAACGGCAGGCTGATTGCACCTTCAGCTGCCGGTTCTCTGCAGGAATCCGTCATCGCAACGGGTTTCTACTACGACGTCGGCGATATGATGAGGGCGACGCTCGGGACTCTCGATAAACTGCTTTCCAGGGGTATTCACGGCATTCGGCGCTTCGGCAGCGCCGCTCTGGATATGTGCTGGGTTGCCATGGGAAGGCTCGATGCCTTTTTCGAATACAAGTTATCACCCTGGGACTTCGCCGCCGCCATGCTCATCGTGCGCGAAGCCGGAGGGGTCTGCACCGACTGCCTTGGAAATCAGCTTGCGCTGACAAGCGGCACGGTGGCCGTATCCAACGGAAGGTTTCATGACAGCTTTCTGGGGGACGTGCGCTACACCCCGCCTGTGTAAGCCGCCGGCCCGGAGAACTGTTCAGGCCAGCATTTCGTTGATGGACGCGGCCGCTGTTCTTCCCTGTCCCATGGCCAGTATAACAGTTGCCGCGCCAAGGACAATATCGCCCCCGGCATAAACGGCGTCCATGGACGTCTTTCCCTTCTCGTCGGCTATAATGTTGCCCCTTCTGTTTACCCCGAGTTCGGGAGTAGCCTTGGTAATGAGGGGGTTGGATGAGTTGCCGATGGCTACAATGACCGTATCAAGTTCCATGATGTATTCGCTTCCCGTAATCGGCACGGGCCGCCGCCTTCCGGAATCGTCAGGTTCGCCCAGTTCATATTTCAGCACTTCTATGCTCGTTACCCGGCCCTTGTCACTGCCCATAATCCTCTTCACGTTCCGGAGCAGGTGGAACTGTATGCCTTCCTCTTTCGCGTGCTCCACTTCCTCGTAACGGGCGGGCATTTCCGTCTCCGTTCTCCGGTAGATTATGTGTACTTCCTCGGCCTGCATGCGCATGGCTGTACGGGCCGCGTCCATGGCTACGTTGCCGCCGCCGAGCACGGCAACCCGTTTCGGCCTGAATATGGGCGTATCCGCCTTTCCGATGTCGTAGGCTTTCATGAGATTGGAGCGGGTAAGATACTCGTTAGCGGAAAAAACACCAACCAGATTTTCGCCTTCAATGCCCATAAATACGGGCAGACCGGCGCCCACGCCGATAAACATGGCGTCAAACCCGTCTTTTTTGAGAATGTCTTTTACTTTCCGTGTCCTGCCCACCAGAAAGTTGGTCCGGACTTCCACACCCATTTTTTTGAGCATTTCAATTTCCTGCTCCACAATTTTTTTCGGCAGCCTGAATTCGGGAATTCCGTACACCATGACCCCGCCGGGCTTGTGAAAGGCCTCGAAGATCACCACATCGTGCCCTTCCCTCCGGATGTCGGCAGCCGCTGTTATGGATGCGGGGCCGCAGCCTATGACAGCCACCTTTTTTCCTGTCGACGGTTTTATCTCCGGCACTGCCGCGTCGCCCTGGGCCCTTTCCCAGTCCGCAGCGAATCTTTCGAGTCTGCCTATGGACACGGCGTGTTTCACGTCCTTGAGCGATTTCCCCAGGGTACAGGGCTCCTGGCACTGCACTTCCTGCGGACATACCCGGCCGCAGATGGCCGGCAGAAGGCTTGTTTTTTTGATTATGGAAATACTTTTCCGGTAATCGTCTTCCGCAAGGGCCTTAATAAAACCCGGAATGTCTATACGCACAGGACAGCCGTTGACGCAGGGGGCGTTTTTGCACTGCAGGCAGCGGAGGGCCTCGACCTTTGCCTGTTCCGGCGAATATCCTGAGGCGACTTCTTCCATATTGGTAATCCGGACCTTCGGATCCTGCGCAGGCATATCCTGCACCGGAATTCCGAGTCTGTCCTTTGGTTTCAGGGTCAGGCCTTCGAGTTTTTTCAAAGTTTCCGCGGCTTCCTGCCGCAAGGTTTCAGCTGATATATGTGACATGGAGGATCCCCTTACAAAGTTGTTTACCTGTTTGAATGGTTTTTCAGATTCTCAACCTGCCGGTCAAGCATGCAGTTTTCATGGGCCTTTTTTTCATATTCCTTGTAGGAAGACAGGCGGATCATCATATTGTCGAAATCCACGAGGTGGCCGTTGAATTCCGGACCATCCACGCATACAAACTTCGTTTCCTGCCCCACGGTCACCCTGCATCCTCCGCACATGCCGGTACCGTCCACCATAATCGTATTGAGGGAGACTACAGTGGGAACCTTGAAGGGCCTCGTAGTCTCGGCGCAGAATTTCATCATTATCGGCGGCCCGATGGCCACGGCAAGATCCGGTTTCGGTGTTTTTTCGCAGAGTTCCTTCAGGGGCACCGTAACGAGGTCTTTTCTGCCGTAGGAACCGTCGTCGGTACACACGATGAGTTCATCGGCAATAACGGACATCTCCTTCTCGAGGATAAGGAGATCTTTATTCCTGGCGCCCATGATGATTATCACCCTGTTTCCGGCTTTTTTCATGCCCTCGGCAATGGGATGAAGGGGAGCAACGCCTATACCGCCGCCTACACAGACCACGGTACCGAAGTTTTTTAGATGAGTCGGTGTGCCCAGGGGGCCCAGGATATTCTGTACGTATTCCCCTTCCTTCAGGCCTGAAAGGAGGGAGGTGGTTTTGCCAACGGCCTGGAAAATAATGGTTATTGTTCCTTTTTCCTTGTCCGCGTCCGCTATTGTAAGGGGAATGCGTTCGCCGTAATTGGAATCAAGCAGAAGTATGATAAACTGGCCGGGCAGCCTTTCCTCCGCGATGAGCGGAGCTTCCAGGTCCATCCGGAAGACGTCTGCGGATAGTTGTTCTTTATGAATAATCTTGTGCATGAACGAAGCCTCTTTCGTGTATTGTTATTCAGACTGATCAGGACGAAAGATTACCACGTAAGGGGGATTTTGTCACTATTCACGGATTCGCGGAGGTCACGGAACGGTAACCACGGATACGGCAAAACCTTCCGGATCTATGGCCCTGCCCGGGTTTCGCGTGTCCCTGCGTTTCTCGCCGTTGTAGAGAAAGTAGTAGTAGTGTGTACCCGGCATGAGACGGAGCTTGAGGGTGTAATAGCCGGCGGCGGACTCTTCCATGGGAAACATGAAAGGGTCCCAGTTGTTAAAACTGCCTGCGAGAAACACGTTGTTGGACCCCGGACCATTGAAAACAAAGGTTACAATGCCGTCTTTTTTATCGATATAGGGATATTCCTTGACTGTCTGCCTGTACCGAAGCGAAATTCTGGATACCTTGATGCCTGAATCTTCCCGGAAGGTCCAGGGGTTGACCGGATCTGGAATCCAGAGACCGTCTGCGATGATACGGTAGGTAATATCGGTAATATCTTCGGGAATTTCATTATAGGGAAGCACAAACATGAATACACCGTTCTCGTTGCGGAAAAAAGGATGAATTTCCCTGTATAATTCATAATCGAAGGCGACACCCACAAACCTGTTCTGATAATCTCCCTTATAAGAGAAAATAACCTTTTGTTCGAATTCAAAGGGAATTCCGGCGGATTTGGTGCCGGTTATGAGGAGATGCAGATCCACGCTCACATTTTCCAGAGACGAAAGAACAGGGGCGATAATAACAAGCAATATCGGCAAAAGATATTTATGGTTTTTCATACTTCTGATACAATAAAATAATCGGTTAAGGAGACAGGAAACTGTAACGATTCATGTATAAATTCCGACATTTAGATAAGAGATATTTATGCCCGCATTAGAGGACCTGGAACAGTTCAAAGCCGTTCTCAATACCCTGGGGAATGAACCGGCGATACTCGAGGAACGGGGTGATAAAATCGAGGATGTGCCTCCTCCCGAACAGGGGCTTCCTGACGATTTGTCCGCCCTTCTCGATACCGGTATAGAGCCGGAGGAACAGCCGGGACTGGATAATCTTGATGAGTTCCCGGATACGGATGCAGGCGACCTCGACAGCCTTCCTGATGATGATTTTACCGGCATCGATCTTGCGGGGCTCGGCGAACCTGAGGCCGGGGACGAATCCTTTGAAGAGCCCACCGCACCGGAAATAACGGAGGAGGAAATGCCGTCGGCAGAAATGCCGCTGGATTTGGGAGAACCGGTTTTTACCGAACCTCCGGAAGAAACCTTTGATGGCGGTGAGGATATCGACGAGCTCCTGCAGGGATTCGGCGATATCGAAGACGAAGAAGACGTTGAACTCGATTCAGTAGATGAAGCCGGAGGTTTCGACCTTGCTGAAGAAGAACCGGATACGTTCGACGAATCATTTGCCGGGCCGCCGGGGGAAACTGAACCTGTTGATGAAGGTCTGCCGGGTCCTGTTCCGGAAGGTTTCGATGATGATTTCGAATTTCCGGACATCAGCGCGGACCTGGATGAACTGACCGACGAGCCGGAAACTCCCGCTGCGGTACCGGAATCCGCGATACCGGAGGAGGATGTAGAAGACTTCGGCTTCGCTCTGGATGAGGCTGCCGCAGACGAACCCGGGGCTGAAGAAGAGGAACCTTTTCCGCTGGGATTCGGAGAGGAAGAGACTTTCGGGGAAGCCGGCGATCTCGGCGAACCGGAGGAAGATACGTCCGATTTTTCAATGCCCGATGAGGATGTAGAGTCCCTGCCCAAGTCGGATCAGTTCAAGCTGCCGGACGAATATGAGGTTACCGAGGATATTTCCGGTGACAAGGGATTCAGCGCCGAAGGGTTTGATGAAGGCGGTTTCGATGTTAAACCTTTTGAAGATGAAACTTCGGGTTTCGGCGAAGGGGAAGATTTCAGCCTTGGCGATCTGGATGAAGAAATGGACAAGGTTAAAACCCCGGTCCCGGCTGCGGAAGAGGAGGAGCTGTCAGGGGGAGATCTTGAAGGCGCTGAAGATGATCTGAAAATATCGGATGAAGATTTTATGGCGGTTCAGAGGACCCTGGGCAACCTGCCGAGAAACCTCAAGCTGCCCATCGAGGAATTGATCGGCGAGAAAAACCTTTCGGGAAAAGATCTGAAAAAAATGCTCGGTCTTCTTATTACCGGGGCGGGGACTGCGGAAATCGCGGCCTTTACGGGCAGACTGATCGGTAAAAAAATACAGATTCCTGATCAGTATATGAAACGGACCGGACTCGAATTCGAGGAAGAGACCGCCAGTTTTATTTACCTTTTTAAAACCAGGATTTTTCCGGTTCTTAAAATCGCTTTCCTGGCGGTCGCGGTTACCGGCGTTCTCGCCTTTATCGGCTACCGTTTCATTTACAAGCCTCTTTACGCGGAAAGTCTTTACAGAAAAGGTTATACCGAAATAGAGAACGACAGGTATCCTGCTGCCAACGAGTATTTCAGGCAGGCCTGGAAAGTAAGGGAGAAGAAGAGCTGGTTTCTCACCTATGCCCAGGGTTATGTAAAGAAAAACCAGTTTGCAGAGGCGGAAACGAAATTTCAGGAACTCCTGAAGCTGTACGATGACTACCCCAATCCCAGGAAAAACAATGTAAGGACTGTAAGACCCAAAGACGCTCTCTACAAACAGGCCATGCTCGGTTATGCTGACATGGAATCCGCATTGCTTTCCGATTACGGAAAAGCAGAGGCCCTTCTCAATACCCTGCTGGACCAGATGATGTATGACCGGGACGCCCTTTTCATGCAGGCGGACAATTACCTGCGCTGGGGCGAGGAGGACATGCAGAAGTACAACAGCGCGGGGGATGTTCTGAAAGTCGTAACGGAAAAGCACGGGGGTACCCAGGAGGTTCTTTACCGGCTGCTGACGCTGTACATAAAAACGGACAATGAACCCTATGTCATGGCCACCATGAAAACCCTGCGCTCCCTGAACAGGCTCAAGGTTGAACCCATTGCATTTGCGGACCTTGCAGGCTACCTGATAGGGAAGGATCATATTGACGATGTGAACAACATTCTGTCGCAGGCGCTGGATGCAGATAATACGGTGCCCGAGGTCTTTTATAATTTCGCGAAATTTTACAGGCGGATAGAAAATCCCCAGAAGGAGGAAACCGCCCTGAAAGACGCTCTCAAGCTGCTCGAGAACCTGTATCCTATATCCAAGCCGCGGAGGAAAATCCTTATCGATACCTACAACAGGCTGGGATTGCTTAAATACGGCCAGGAGGAATACATAACCGCGGAGGATTATTTTCAGAAGGCGATTACCTCGTACGAGGATCAGAAAAATAGGGGCGAAATCAATCCGGCGGAGGAATTCGGGCTTATTTACGCAAACCTGGGGGACCTTTATTTTTACGTGAGCAACAATTACGATGCCGCCCTGGAGCTTTATCTCAGGGCTCAGGGGAATATGTATGATTCCGCGGACCTTCAGTACAAGAAGGGTTTCATCTATTATGCGGACAACGATTACAGCAGGGCCCTGGATGAGTTCTATTCTTCCGCGGGGATATATTCAAATAATCCCAACCTGATGTTCTCCATGGCAAATACGCTGTTCAGCCGAAACGACTTTTTCGCGGCGGAGGGCTATTATGCGCAGCTTCTCGACAAGCTTGAACAGCAGCTTCGGGGTATCCCCTTCCTTGAACCGGCAGCCCGGCCTGAACACAAGGCGCTGGTGGAAAACATAATTAAAACTTATAACAATATCGGGGTGACCAGGTATTTTCTCTCCCAGCGGAGCGACGACAGAGGCAAGTATTCGGAGGCCCTGGTCGATCTTTCCAAATCTTCGGAACTGGCAGAAAACCTGGGGAGGGACCCGGAGGAGCTTACGCGTCCCCAGTCGAGGAATCTCGCCCTGCTCAATTCGAGAGCGGTAATGTACCCCGCATCCGATTTCGAGCCGCAGATATTCAAGGGAATCCCCAAAGACCGGGAATGGCTTGCTTTTTGAAAAAAACATGAATAACAGCACTACTCAAAAATTTATTCAGGATCTGCGGAACGAATACGCAGCGTATTCCCCCGGGAGCGGAAAACTGAAAGACCGGGCGGAACAGGTCATGATGGACGGCGGCAGTCATACCATACGCCTTATGAAACCTTTTCCGCCGAGAATCGTCAGGGCCCGGGGCTCTTGCGTGTATGACGAGGACGGTCATGAAATCCTCGATTTCTGGCAGGGGCATCATGCCAACATTCTCGGCCACAACAGTCCGGTCCTCACGGAAAAGCTTGCCGAGGCTTTCAGTTCCGGATTCGGCCTCCAAACCGGTTTTACGGACCTGCTGCAGATAGAGACCGCGGAACTGCTCTGCCGGGCAACGGCAGCCGAACGGGTGCGGTTTACCACCAGCGGCACTCTTGCCACCATGTATGCCATTTTACTTGCCAGGGCCTATACCGGCAGGGACATGGTTTTGAAAGTGGGCGGCGGCTGGCATGGCGCCCAGCCCTGGGGTTTGAAGGGGGTGGATTTCAACATTGCCACCGACGATTTCCAGCACATCGATTCGTCCGGAATTCCTCTTTCCGTTTCTGACAATGTGATTGTAACCCGCTACAACGACAGCCAGATGCTTGAGGATAACATGAAGCGCTTCGGCGACAGGATAGCCTGCTTCATCCTGGAACCCTTTATCGGCGCCGGCGGGTTTCTCCCTGCCGGTGGGGAATTCATCCGAACGGCGAGGACGCTTACCGAGAGCTGCGGCAGCCTGCTCATACTCGACGAGGTCATCTCCGGTTTCCGTTTCCACGCCGGGAGCGCCGGAAGCCTGTACCAAATAACTCCGGACCTCGCCACTTACGGCAAGATTATCGGCGGCGGCATGCCTGTGTCCGCGGTGGCCGGAAGGGCTGCGGTCATGGAATTGGCGGGTTCGAAAGGCGGCGGCACGGTCAAATTTTCCGGAGGCACCTACTGCGCCCATCCTTCTTCCATGCTGGCGGCAAGGATTCAGCTTGAATACCTCAGGGACAACGCCGGGCAGGTGTATCCGTATATCAATAGGCTGGGGGAGGCGGCACGGAAAGCTGTGGAAAAAGCGTTTCGTAATGCGGGGGTCTATGCCTGCTGTACCGGATACGGGAACGACATCATTAAAGGCAGTTCCCTCGGCATGGTGTTTTTTCCAAAAAAAGATGGTTACTGCGTGTCCTTGCCGGAGGATACCAGGAACCCCGAGATTTGCCATCTGGAACTGGGGGAGGAGGCATTACGGCTCGCCCTGCTTCTGGAAGATGTCCACGTTATGCACGGCCTGGGTTCCGTAAGCACCGCCCATTCGGAAGAGGACATAAGCCGGCTGTATGAGGCCTGCTGCCGGGCGGCTGAAAGGATAAAACGGGCGTATGAGGTTTAGAAAAACCGCGGCAGGCGCCCTGATTCTGGCCCTGACTGTCCTGTCCGCCCTGCATGCCGGCGGAAGGAAGGAGGAGATAAACATGATCAGCCTGAATATGCTGACGGATGAGTCCGGCGGCGGTCAGGGAGACGCCGTTATTGAAGCAGGTTTTCTCCCGGGCCAGCATCTGTCGTATACCTTCGAGTTGTACGAATCCGTCGGATTTGACGCCGATTACCGGATTTCCGACCAATCGGTACTGGCCTTTGTCGAAAGAAAAGAGAAATACGTAAACCCGAAACAGATGCGGCAGGGGATGACCGGCGCGGACGACGCGGAAGGCACTTTCGTATTCAGGACGCTGAAGCCCGGCCGGGCAACTCTCATCATCCTGCATCTTTTCCGGGGGGATGTTGAAAAGGAAATATCCTTCCGCCTTACCGTTGAATAAAGGCGGGATTCATTGTAAAGTTTCTGCCGCGGGGAGGCCGGATATATACACCGGCTGCAGACCCGAATACAGCCGGCGTGGCGAAATTGGCAGACGCACCAGACTCAAAATCTGGCGCCCGCGAGGGTGTATCGGTTCAAGTCCGATCGCCGGCAGATATAAATAATTTATTACTCGCCTTCTTTTCTATGTTTCCAGTAATCAGGGTCTTTATGGAGATTCATTACAGCAACGATGAAAATTCCTTCAGGCTCTTCGGAATATAAAACTCCAAAAGGAAATCGCCTCACCAGAGACCTCCTGATTTCATCATCGATAATGGTCCACGCTTTGGGAAATGAAACTATCCGATTAAT
>SPDA01000030.1 GCA_004525155.1 Spirochaetales bacterium | reverse complement strand
GTCCGAGGCTGGCTACCGGAGCGAAAACGGCGCTTCTTGCGCCTATGATTATCGTGGCCTCTCCCCTCCGGATCCTCTGCCATTCGGCAAGTTTCCGGGAGGGGGTAAGGCTGGAATGAATGACCGCCGCCCTGCTGCCGAAACGCTGCTGAATGGTGTTGAGCACCTGATGGGTAAGCGCTATTTCCGGCACCAGGTAGATTACGGATTTGCCTTCCTTAAGGACCTGTTCGGCGCAGGTAAGAAACACTTCCGTCTTCCCGGAACCGGTGACTCCGTACAGGTAGAACCAGCCATCATCGCCGGATAGTATTGTTTTCACCGCTTCCCGCTGAAAGACAGACGGGATTACCGGCCCGGAAGGATCTTCCGGAAAAAAGTCCGGCATTTCAGCCGCCGTCTCCCGAATGCCGCCGGGAAGGCAGGAAGACAGGGCTTCTCCCAGGGAACACAGGTAAAGCCGGGACATCCACTCGGCAAGTTCGATGAGTTCCCTGCCGATGATGGGTTCCTTGTCTATGAACTTATCAATCGGCTTGAGTTCCAGGTCAGGTTCGGGATTGTCCGGAAAACAGTTCACCACGCAGCCTGTCAGGGTGCGCCTGCCGAGGGGCGCCTTGACCCTCCTGCCAGTCGGATCGGTCTCCGTGTCCGGATAAAGATACAGGAAGCCCCTGTTCACGGGAAGGTTGAATACGACTTCGATACAGGCTGTCATCGGCCGCTTAAGAGTATTTGGAGCTGTTTGAGATCCTCCCACACCGGCCTGCGCAGGTCCTGGTTGCGGAGCACCGCGGATGGATGATAGGTAGGCACCACGGGAATCCCCTTGAAATCGTACACCTTGCCCCTGAGAATGCCGATGCCGGAATCCAGGCCGGTAAGTCTCTGCGATGCAATGCGCCCGGCTGCAAGGATAACCTTAGGCTTGAGAAGGTCAAGCTGCCGGACGAGATACGTCAGGCAGGCTTCGATTTCATCCTCCTCCGGGTCACGGTTGCCGGGGGGCCTGCATTTTACCAGATTGCAGATGTAGCAGTTGGTGTTACGGTCCCCGTCTATGGCGGAAAGCCACTTGTCCAGGTATTTGCCCGCGGCGCCCACAAAGGGTCTTCCTGTCCTGTCTTCCTCCGCGCCGGGTCCTTCCCCGATCACCACCACCGACGGGCAGAGAACCCCTTCCCCCGGGACTGCCAGATGCCTGGTCCCGCAGAGGCCGCACTTCCGGCAGGTTAGGATCTCCTTTTCCAGGATTTTCATTTCATCCGCGGCTTCCGAAAAACAGGCCTTTTTCTCATCACAGCAGGCATCGCCGGGCAGGGACAGAAGCGGAACCTCCCTTTGCTGTTCGTAGCCGCCGGTAAGATAATCCTCGAAGAGATAAAGAAGTTCCCAGAACTGCTGCGCCGTGTTTTTCATGTGTAGGACACCTTGTGAAGATACAGGCCCGTTGCCGGGGCCGTGCTTCCGGCCAGGGCCCTGTTCCCGCTCTCTATTATTTCCCGCACCCGGTCGGGGCCGGCTTTTTTGTATTCCAGTTCTAGAAGGGTTCCTATTATTGATCGCACCATTTTCCACAGGAAAGCGTTGCCGGTAATGGAAAAGACGGTAAATCCGTTCATCGGAAAAAAGGAAGCGGCGTGGATGTTCCTGAAGGGAGACTTGTCCTCATTCCTGGGGCCGGAAAAAGCGGTAAAATCATGCTGGCCGACAAGCCTTGCCGCATAATCGTTTAAAAGGGGAAGATTGAACTGCCGTTTTACCTGCCAGCAGTAATTGCGCAATACGGGGTGGCGCACCCCGGAGGGATAGAGGTAGTAGTGGTACGTCCTGGCGACGGCGCTGAAACGGGCATGAAAAGACGGATGCACTTCCCCGCTGCCGGTAATGCGAACGTCCTTCGGCAGGATGGAATTAAGAGCCAGATTGAATTTACCCGGCGGAATATTTTCCGCGTCGGAAATAAAACTTGCCGTCTGTCCGGTGGCATGGACCCCGGAATCGGTGCGGCCCGCGCCGTGAAGAAACACCGGATGTTTGTGTAATTTCTCCAGGGCTTTTTCGATGGTTTCCTGCACCGTGCGGCCGTTTTTCTGGACCTGCCATCCGCAGAAATCCGTTCCGTCATACGCTATCGTAAGTCTTATGTTACGGATTTTCCTTTCCTGTAAGCCGTTCAACTTCCTCTCCCATGGTGACGTGCAGGTCCTTCGCGTTCTCCAGCAGTATGGTGGGTTTTTCCTTGGAGGCCCTTCCCATACCGAAGATTCTCGCCACCGTGCGCTTGGCGTTCTGAAGCGCCTGAGCCCGTTTCGTATCGTCTTCCTTGCTCCCGTGAGTATACTCGAGATAGGCGGACAGATACAGGACGCCGTCATACCCGTAATTCTTGTCCAGGTCGGGGCCGAGGTTTCCTGCCTGCACCATGTTTTCCCTGCCGGTTTGTTCATACTCCACCGCCAGATTGTAAAAAAAGGCAGCCTTCCTGTAGAACAATTGTGAAACGTAATCATAATTTTCCAGGGGAAAGTTTCTGTGCAGGTCGGAAAAAAGCCAGGCCGCGCGCAATGCGGAGATTCCCTGTTTTATGGTGGGGGCGGCTTCCTTGGTAAAACTGTCATAGCACATAAGGGCAAAAAAATAGCTTGCGGCCCCTTCCTTCAGGGTGCGGGGCTCCTGATAATCGAGATCTTCAAATATGCGGCGGATACTCTCCGCCCTTTTGTCGGTTTCATCCGCCAGCTTCTGTTTATTCGTGTCGGTGACGCGGGTAAAATCCTGGGGGTAGACGCTGAAAAAACAGGAGGGACACACGATGAGTGTATAAATGAGCGGGTACACGGCGCCATATTTCTGGGTGGGAACATAGAGCCTGCGCAGTTCGATGGTGATATCCCCGGCATTGAGCCTGCCCCTTCCGGTTTTTAATTCCTCCTTGTAAAATTGCGCTTCGCACACGGGACACTCAATGGAGGACTTGGAAAAAAACGACAGCGGACTGTTTTCTGTCATGGCTTATCGACTCCTTCAATTATCACCACGGCGACGGCGTGTTCTTTCTCATGAGTCAGGGAAACATGCACGTGGTTTCCGCCCATCGCTTCCACGAGTTCCTTGGCTGTTCCCGAAAGGATTATTACCGGCTTCCCGTGTTCGTCATTGTCCACCTGGGTGTCCTTCAGCGCAAGACCTTTCATCCCCGTACCGAGAGCCTTCCCCAGAGCCTCCTTTACCGCGAACCTCGCGGCCAGGGAGAGGGCGGAATCCTTGCCCCGCTTGGAACACCAGGTGATTTCATTTTCGGAAAAATATCTTTCTATAAGACCGGGCGCGGCCATCCATTTACGGATTCGGCGGATCTCCACCATGTCTATGCCGATGCCGAGTATCACGGTTCTTCCTCCCAGCCCGTTTCTATCCGCAGATCCTCTGGAATGTAGGAAATAAGGGTCATTCCCTCGGGAAATTCGCAGGTTACCGGAACGGTATGGATGCCGGGCGTTTTAATTTTCGTGCAGTCAGCAGTCAGCCGCAGGTCCGAGAGCCTGATTGCCTGCAGTTTGAGCTGGCTGCCCTGTATTTGAACCATACCTTTTGCCGGAGGAGAAAGCACCGCCATGTTCGGGGGGAGACCTGTCAGCTCGATGGTGAGGTTCGTATAGCTTTTCAGTATGATCGATTCCCTGATGGACGCGCTGAACTCGACGATGTCGCCGCCGGGAAAATAAATCACGCTGTCGTCGTACTTGAGTCTCACCCGTATGGTGAAACTCTCTGTCTTTCCGTCGAGGTCGATATCCTCGGTCCGCACGGTGGAAATTTCCTGCAGCACGTTTTTCGGTCCTTCAACATCCACATAGGTCGGGGATATCACGAACTGGGTAAGGTCGTATCCTTCGACCGGCGAACCGCTTATCGTAGGAAAGACCTCCAGGCTCTTTTTAATTTTACGCTCCAGGGCCACGGTTATCTGAATCGGATCCACCCTTATTTCGATGTTTTCCAGCGTAAGGGCATTCCCTTTTTTATGTATCAGGACCGGCGCCTTGAAAATTCCCTCGTTGACAAAGCCGGACAGATCCACCTCCGCCTCGATGTCCTCCTCCATGACAAGAAAGATGTCGTTTTCCTGACCCTTGAGCGTGATTCTGACCTTCCTCGGGTAATTGCCGGATGGAATATATTCGTCATTCACGGTGAGGGTAATGGGTATGTTGAAAAACCGCTCTTCCTGCGTGGCTAGCCTGTAGAGCAGAAACAGCACGACAGCTATGCTTAAGGAAAGCACCTTGACCGGCCAGTTGCTGAATATGAGTTCCGGTATGGATTTACGTTTCAAGGGCCTGCTCCATGTCAGCCTCTTCCTTCAGGTCGAGAAGCTTTTTGAGGGATTTTTTGATTTCCCTGGACGACAAATCATAGTAAAGGCTGCCTTCGTAGGCCAGGGACATGGTGCCCGCCTCTTCGGACACCACGAGTACGACAGCGTCCGTGGTTTCCGCAAGGCCGAGAGCGGCACGGTGTCTGGAACCGAAGCTTTTCCGTATGTCCGCCTGCTCCGACAGGGGCAGAAAACAGGAAGCGGCGCTTATCCGGCCTTCCTGGATTATCATGGCGCCGTCATGCAGGGGCGTATCGAAGGCGAAAGCCGAGAGTATGAGGCTGGACGATATGTCCGCGTTGAGCTTCGTTCCGGTTTCCGTAACATGCTTGAGTCCGACCTGTCTGACAAAAACGATAAGGCAGCCGCGCTTCCTGCCGGCCAGGACTTCCGCCGCGTTTATAACCGAATCGAGCTGAATCTCCTTCTGCCGGGGAGAAATCCTGAACCATCCGATCTGGCCTATCCTCATGAAAATATTGCGCAGTTCCGGCTGAAACACAATGGCTATGATTATGACAAGAACCGTTGCCAACCGGTTTAAAATCCACAGCATGGTATCGAGCTTTAAGAAAAAAGCCACGCCGTAAATCAGGGCGATAATGATGGCGCCCTTTACCAGCTGAACGGCCCTGGTATGCACGAGCATGAGATAGATGCGGTAAATGAGGAAAGTCAGGATAAGAATATCCAGCGCGGGCCGTAGCACCTCCCGAATTATCCAGACCCTGGAAAGCCATTCCATTGTCAGTTCCCCTGTTCCGTAAAATCGCCGGCTATAGCCGTTAACACCTTGAGAACATCCATCGTTTCCCTAACATCATGGACCCTTACTATCTGTGCGCCTTTCATGATGCACCAGGCGTGGGCGCCGAGGGTACCCGCAAGCCGTTCCCCCGCATCCCGCTCCCTGCCGGCCGCATCGGCCAGGGCCCTGCCGATAAACGATTTTCTGGAAACTCCCACCAGAAGCGGCAGCCCCAGGGCCCGGAACCGCTCCAGAACTTGTAAGAGAAGCAGATTGTCGCTGTAACGCTTGCCGAACCCGATGCCCGGATCGATGATGATGCGTTCCCGGACAATCCCGAACCTTTCCGCCCTTTCCACGGAGGCCTCGATTTCGGCAAGGACTTCACCTACCGGGTCCTCGTAAAAAGGTTTTATCTGCATGGTTTCGGGTGTTCCGCGTTTGTGCATGAGGATGACAGGCAATCCCGTCTCCGCGGCGTAAGGCCCCAGTTTCAGATCGTCGGAAAGCGAGGAAATATCATTTATCATGTCCGCACCGGCTTCGACCGCCGCCTTTGCCACTGCATATTTGCGGGTATCCACGGACAGGGGTAGGCCGGAGAATTTCCGTATGCCTTCGACGACAGGTACGACGCGGGAGGTTTCCGAATCGGCGTCCACATAGGAGGCGCCGGGCCTGGAGGATTCACCGCCCACATCGAGGAGGTGGACACCCGCATCGATCATGACTTTCGCCGTTTCCAGCGCCTCCGAGACCGACGGTTTTCTGCTCCCTAGGTAAAACGAATCGGGAGTACAGTTGATAATACCCATTACAAGGCAGCCTTTTGAAAAATCGACCATCCTGTCACGGGGCAGTTTGATTTCCCTTATCATGGTGAATGAAAACCAGTATAGGCCATACGGGGCTCTTTCTCAAGAGCCACCTAATCCGGGATTGCGCCTTAATGCTGAAATTACCCTGAAATTACTATTGAAGAATAATAAAAAGCGCTGTATATTAAAGAATGAACATTCATTCATAAAGTTAGGGAGTGGAATATATATGAAAATATTGATTACCGGGGCCCTGGGGTCTATAGGACGTTATACGGCAATGGAGTGTCTCAGAAAAGGGCATGACGTCCGCCTTTTCGATTTGAAAAACCCCAGGACCGGAAGAGTGGCGAGGAAATTCCGGGCCCGAATCAGGAATACAGGGGACTACTTGCGAAGGACCGAAATTGTTTTCGGTAACCTGCTGAACGTCGCACACGTCGGCGAAGCCATGAAGGGAGTCGATTCCGTCATTCATCTTGCCGCCGTGATACCTCCCCAATCCGAGCGCAGCCCGGTTATGGCGAAATACATCAATGTAACGGGGACGGAGATCCTTATAAACGCCATAAAAAAGCAGACCTCAAGGCCGCGCCTTGTATTTTCCAGTTCCGTGGCGGTTTACGGGGACAGGCTCAATACGCCGGAAATCGAGGTGACGGACGCCCTGGCCGCAAACGACAATGACGAATACGGAAAACACAAGATTGAAAGCGAAGATATTATACGGCGCTCTGGCATAGATTTTGTCATATTCCGGTTAAGCGCCATTTTTTCGGCGGAAAACCTTAAAATGGATCCTCTCATGTTTGAAATGCCGCTGGACACATCCCTGGAACCCTGCACCGCCGCGGACGCAGCCTTCGCGCTGGCGGAAGCCGCGTATAATCCCCTGGTTCTGGGAAAAACCCTGCACCTGGCGGGAGGAAAATCCTTCAGGACAACCTACAGGGAATTCCTCGAAAAAATGATGAGCATCTTCGGCATGGGAAGAGGATTCCTTCCTGAACAGGCTTTCAGCCTGGAAAATTTTCACTGCGGTTTCATGAATACGGAGGAAAGCGAGTCCCTTCTGCGTTTTCAGCGGGCCACACTCGATGATTTTTACCGGGAAATAACTTCATCCTACAGGGTAAGGAGATTTTTTATCTTTCTGGTCCGTCCTCTCGCGCGCATGGTCCTGCTGCTTAAATCGGCCAACTATGTAACATATCTGAAACACCTTTCCATGCAGGGTGTCAATGCGGCCCGGCTTTTTTTGAAACAGATGTTCGTCGGCAGGCTGCTTCAGCCCTGATGGGGGGTTTTTACACCGCCACGCCTAAGGATTCGCTTATAGCGAGCTTTACGAAGTGCATAATGTCGTCTACGCTCAAGTTTATGGAGCTTTTCGTGCTCAGCCGGACAGCGTTTAAGATTCCGAGAAAATAGACCACCAGGGCGGTCTTCATGTCCTTGCGCGTATAATTGCTCATGGCATTACTTCCGCTGGATAGATTTTTAAGCACTGAAAATATGAGATTTGTCAGCTTGTCAATTTTTTCCTCTATCCTGGTAAACTCCACGGCTTCCGCGAGAAATATGGAAATGAGATCGAGGTCTTTGAAAAGCTCGGGCAGAAACTGGTCCATGACGATACGAAGTTTTTCCGAAGGGCCGGTGCAGGTTTCGAAGGCAGCCTCGAGCCTTCCGACGAGGTCGGTCCAGCCTTCCTCCACAATAACCCTCACAATTTCTTCCTTGTTTTTAAAATAGTTGTAGATGGTCCCTACAGGAAGACCGGTTTCCCTGACAATGTCGGAAATCGACGTGTTGAAAAACCCTTTCTGCGAGAAGAGGGATTTGGATGAGTGCAGGATGAGCAGTCTCTTGTCTTCGCTTTTCGATCTGGCCATGCGCAAGCATATCACCGGATGTGACATGATGCAATCCGTACAATCCCTGCAATCCTGCAGGGATTATCAAGAATCGTTGACATTTTATATCTATTGGTTTACACATTGATTCAGAAAGGAAACACCATGGAAAATCAGGAATTACTGGAAAAACTCCGACACTCAACCGCCCACGTCATGGCGGAAGCGGTGATTCGCATATTTCCGGAGGCGAAAATCGCCATTGGTCCGGCAATTGACAATGGATTTTACTACGATTTTGACCTTCCCCGGTCCCTTACGCCGGAGGATCTTCAGAAAATTGAGAAAGAGATGCAGGACCTTATCCGGGGAGGGCACAGCTTCATCAGGAAAACGGTCAGCAGGGAGGAAGCCCTCAACCTGTTCCGCGATCAGCCCTTCAAGGTCGAACTTATCCGGGAGTTTCCGGAGGGTGAGGAAATTTCCACCTATACCCAGAACGGGTTTACCGATCTCTGCCGCGGACCGCATGTCGAGAGCACGAAGGAACTCAATCCCGAGGCCTTCAAGCTCCTCTCCATTGCCGGCGCCTACTGGCGCGGTAAAGAAACCAATCCGATGCTCCAGCGCATCTACGGCACTGCCTGGAAAAATCCGGCAGAGCTCTCTGCCTATATAAAACACCTGGAGGAAATAGAAAAACGGGACCACCGTAAAGTCGGCAGGGAACTGGACCTGTTCTCGACCCATGAAGAAGCCGGTCCGGGCTTCGTGTACTGGCACCCGAAGGGGGGCCGGATACGCCTGGCGATTGAAGACTACTGGCGCCAGGAACACAGAAAATCCGGGTACGACATCCTGTTCACGCCGCATATCGGCCGGTCCTGGCTCTGGGAAACCTCCGGGCACCTCGGTTTCTACAAGGAAAACATGTACGCGCCCATGGAGCTGGACAAGCAGGATTATTACATCAAGCCCATGAACTGCCCTTTTCATATCATGATCTACAAGACTTCCCTGCGGTCCTACCGTGAGCTGCCCCTGCGCTGGGCCGAGCTTGGGACAGTGTACCGGTATGAGCGTTCCGGTGTTCTGCACGGCCTGCTCAGGGTAAGGGGATTCACCCAGGACGATGCTCACATTATCTGCACCCCGGAACAGATCGAATCCGAGATCCTCGAAGTCCTGCGTTTTTCCCTTAAAATGTGGAAGGATTTCGGTTTTCAGAACATCAAGGCTTATCTTGCCACCAAACCGGCGGACAGTGTCGGAGACGACGCAAGCTGGGAGAAGGCATCCGAATCCCTCAAAAAAGCAATTGACGCCGAGGGCCTCGAATACGAAGTGGACGCCGGCGGCGGCGCTTTCTACGGCCCTAAAATCGATTTGAAAATAAAAGACGCCCTGGGCCGCGAATGGCAGATGACCACGATACAGTTCGACTTCAACATGCCGGAGCGTTTTTCCATGACCTTCGTTGACCAGGACGGCAAAGAGAAGAGACCCTTTATGGTGCACCGCGCGCTGCTCGGGTCTTTGGAGCGCTTCTTCGGCGTGCTGACGGAGCATTACGGCGGCGCCTTTCCCGTGTGGCTGGCACCGGTGCAGGCCATGGTCGTTCCCGTGGCTCCGGCTTTCCATGATTATGCTTCGCAGCTGGCCGCGGAGCTCCGCATGCGGGGCTTCCTCGGGGAAGCGGACCTGAGCGACGACAGGATGAACGCAAAAATCCGGAAAGCCCAGGCGCAGAAAATACCCTACATGCTGGTGGTCGGTGACAAGGAAATGCAGGGCAACACCGTGTCCGTCCGGACGCGGGAGGGAGAACAGCTTCCTGTCATGGATTCGGAGGTATTCATGGAATATTTGAAAGAGAAGATCCTCACCAAAGCGGTGATTTAGCCCGCCGATGACAGCCGGGCTTATAACTGATTTCGGGCTGCAGGATGCCTATGCGGCGGTGATGAAAGCCGTCATACTCGACCGGTGCCCTGATGCCCGCATCATCGACATTAGCCATGATATAGAGCCCCGGAACGTGCTGTCCGCAGCCTTCGTGCTCTACAGTGCCTGGAACTGGTTTCCTCCGGGAACCGTGTTTCTCGCCGTGGTGGATCCGGGTGTGGGGACAGGCAGGCGCGAATGTATTGTAGAGTCCGGCGGGCGCTTCTGCGTATGCCCGGATAACGGCATTACAAGCCTTGCGGGGCGCATGAATAAAAATTCCAGAGCTTTCCGTGCCCGTCCGGAAATATTGAAACAGCTTGCTGCGCAAAAACCTTACTATGCCGCAACTTTCGACGGACGCGACCTGTTCGCGCCTCTTGCAGCCATGATGCTGAAACTCGGCAGGGACAGGGTCTGCGGAGAACGGATTGAACCCGTCATTGTACGTGAAGTTTTTTCCCGGAAGGATTCTTCCGGAGACGGTATCGACGGGTATGTGATGCACCTCGACCGCTTCGGAAACGTCGTCACCTCTATTCATGTGTCGGACCTGGATTCAGCCGGAGCGGCTGCCGGCAGGGAGGTAAGGATACAGGCAGGAGAAGCCATGCTGCCGGAGATACAGACTGTTTCCCGGACCTACGCGGACGCCGTTCCCGGCGGTCTTCTCGCATATTGGGGCAGTGCCGGTTTTCTCGAAATCGCGGTCCGGGAAGGAAATTTCGGGTATTTACATAAAGTGAAAACAGGGAATCCGGTGAAACTCCGGTATTTCCATGCCTGACAAGCCGCGCTATACTTGGCCATGGTTTCTGTAGCCGAAATACCTTTTACCTTCTACAAGGATACCGTACAGAAGGCGCTTGATGAAATCGGCGCCGAAAGCGTGATCCCGCAGGAAGGGCTCATCATATTAAAACCGAACCTGGTAAACACCTCCCCGCCGCCGGTTACCACACCTGCCGATTTTACCGAGG
>SPDA01000578.1 GCA_004525155.1 Spirochaetales bacterium | reverse complement strand
GGTGAGCCTTACACTGAAGGCCGGAGAACTGCTGGCCGGAAACGGCGGGCAGGATAATCCCGAGGTGGAGGTCTCCATCCGGTGAAAAAGGAAATGGTATGCATAAGCTGTCCCTTAAGCTGCAGGCTCACGGCTGTCCTCGGGAAAGGCGCGCCCGGCATGGAAAATATCGTTGTCAGCGGCAATAAATGCCCCAAAGGTGCGGACTACGCCAGGGAGGAAATGCTTGCGCCCCGGAGGGTGGTGACTGCCACGGTAAAAACGCTTTCGTCTGAACATCCAAGGCTGCCTGTAAAGACCACCGCTGCCGTTCCCCGGGAATCCATACCGGCGCTCCTTTTAAAACTGAAATCGCTCACCGTGAGCCTGCCCGCGGCAGCCGGGACCGTGGTGCTCGAGGATACGGGAATTCCCGGCGTAAAGGTTACGGCCACGAGAACGATGGAGTAGAACATTGAAACAATACATCCTCAGCATCGATCAGGGGACTACCAGCACCAGGGCGCTCCTTGTAACGAAGGACGGCAGCATTGCCGCTTCGGCACAGAGGGAGACAACACAGTTTTACCCGGAACCGGGCTGGGTGGAGCAGGATGCCGGGGAGATATGGACTTCCGTCGTCGAAGTAATCGGGGAAGCCCTGGAGAAGCTCGGCATTAACGGCTCCTCCCTCGCCGCCATCGGTATCGCGAACCAGCGGGAGACCTCGATAGTGTGGAACAGACGGACCGGGGAACCTCTTGGAAAAGCGATTGTATGGCAGTGCAGGAGGACAGCTTCCCTGTGCGCGGCATTGAAGGACCGGGGGCTGGAAAATATTGTCCGGGAGACGACCGGCCTGCCCGTGGATGCCTATTTTTCCGCCACAAAGTTCAGGTGGCTGCTCGACAACCTGCCCGGGGCTGCGGGGCTCGCCGAAAAAGGACTCCTTGCGGCCGGGACGGTGGATTCATGGCTGCTCTGGAACCTGACGGGCGGCGGAGTCCATGCCACGGATGCAACCAATGCTTCCAGAACCATGCTGTTCGACATTAATAAGCTTGCCTGGAGCGGTGAGCTCTGCAGGGAAATCGGCGTTCCGCCGCAGATACTGCCGGAGGTGCGGCCCAGCCTCGGTCTCTTCGGCATGGCGAGCCACCCTGTCTTCGGCGGCCGTGAAGTGCCAGTTACCGGCATGGCGGGAGACCAGCAGGCCGCCCTGTTCGGTCAGTGCTGCTTCAGTCCGGGAATGGCGAAGAATACCTACGGCACGGGATGTTTCCTCATGATGAATACCGGCCCCGAACCGAAATTCTCGGACAGGGGTCTCATAACGACCCTCGCCGCGGGCGGAACGATCACCGCCGGCACAATGGCGGGAAACAAACCGGTTTATGCCCTGGAGGGGTCGATTTTTACGGCGGGAGCGGTGGTGAGCTGGCTCCGGGACGGCCTGGGTATCATAAAAACATCGGCGGAAACCGAAACCCTGGCCCTGGCAGCCGAATCCAACGGCGGCGTATACCTGGTTCCCGCCTTCAGCGGCCTGGGGACACCCTACTGGGATATGTACGCAAGGGGTACCATTCTGGGCATAACCGGGGGCACAAAACGGGAGCACCTGGTGCGGGCCGCCCTGGAATCGATGGCTTATCAGACGAGGGATGTGCTCGACATCCTGCAGGAGACGGCCGGCATACCGCTGGCGGAACTGCGGGTGGACGGCGGCGCCTCCGGAAACAGGTTCCTGCTTCAGTTTCAGGCGGACATAATCGGCAGACCCGTACTCAAGCCGGAATCGGCGGAAACCACGGCCCTCGGCGCGGCCTACCTTGCCGGTCTTGCCGCCGGTTTCTGGTCTTCCCTGGAAGATGTAAACAGTTTGTGGAAACCATCGGAAAAAGTGGAGCCCTCCATGGAGCCGGAAAAGGCGGCGGCCCTGTACAGGAACTGGCAGCGTGCCGTTGAGCGCGCCCGGAACTGGATAGAACCTTCCGCATGAAACGATCCCTAAGGCGGGCAGTCATCATCCTTGCTCCCCTGGTTCTTCTCTACGGGTTTCTCAAATTCTATCCCCTGCCGGATATCCGGAAAGCAGCGGAAAGACCTTTCAGTACCCTTATTCTCGACAGAAAGGGCAGGGTGCTTCAGGTTCTCCCCCTTGAAAACGGTCTCCGCAGGGAAAAAGCCGCCTTCGACGAAATCCCTGAGGAAGTGAGGCGGATAATCCTTGCGAGCGAGGACAGGCGCTTCTATCTGCACCCGGGAATAGATGCCGCCGCCCTTCTCCGCAGCCTGCTGACGGGCTTACGGCGCGGTTCCATGGGTTCCGGCGCTTCGACCATAACCATGCAGGTTTCGCGGATTTTTTCGCCGGGAAGGCCCGGGCTCGCGGGTAAAATAAGGGAAATGGCTCTCGCCTTATGCCTCGAGGCGAGGTATACCAAGAACGAAATTCTTGACCTTTATCTCAATTCGATACCT
>SPDA01000069.1 GCA_004525155.1 Spirochaetales bacterium | reverse complement strand
GGCTACAAACGAAAATCCATACGGACCCGGCCCAAAAAAAAATCCTTCAAGTACGTGGTTATTCTGCACTACGAAACACAATCCTACCTCTGGAACTTCAGCAGGCCTTTCATCAGCGAGCTGGAAACGATACTGCTTGCCAACGGCTATTACCCCTTGGTCATGCATATGCTTCCGCAGCTTACAACCGAGGAAATAATTCAGGAGATTAAACTGTCCGGCGCGGGCGCGATTTTCGCAGTCCACTACGTAAACGACCAGCTCTTCGAATCTCTTGAAAACCTGGGCATTCCCATAGTCATCATAAACAACAGCAATTTTCAGAAGAAATTTTTCTCGGTTCTCGTCGATGATTTCCAGGGTGCTTATGAGGGTACCGAACATCTCATAGAGCTGGGGCACCGCAACATGGCCTACCTGGAATACAACAGGCCGGATTTGCCCGCCGTAATCATGGACAGGTTTTTCGGTTTCAAAAAAGCGATAGACGGGCATAACCTGGTTTTCGATGATGGCCGCCGGATATCCCTCGAGCTTACAGATATGGAGGGTCTTTCGGCCGCCCTGAAACGTCTTTTCGCCATGCCCGACAGGCCTACCGCGCTCTTCGTCCATGATGATTATTATGCCGCCAGCGTGCTTGCGGTACTGGCGCAATTAAAGATGAAAGTGCCCGCCGACGTATCAGTTATCGCCCCCGGGGACGTGCTCGATTACCTGCAGCCTTTCCTGCCGCAGATTACTACCATGCGCATAAACACAAGCCTCATGGTGCGCACCGCCTGGGACCTCATGATGAACCGCCTGCATACCATGCCGGAAGAAATTCATGTGCTTAAAGTAAAACAGACGCTCGTGAAGCGGGGTTCCTGCGCGCACGTATCCTGATGCTCACTTGGCGGATGCTTTTCCCTGCTGCGCCTGGATCGAGGTAATAACCACCGTATTGACGATGTCCGGAACCGTGCATCCCCTGGAGAGATCGTTTACCGGGAACTTGAGGCCCTGCAGCACGGGACCGATGGCCACGACCCCCGCGGACCTCTGGACAGCCTTGTAGGTATTATTCCCCGTATTGAGGTCGGGAAAAATATAAACCGTGGCACGGCCCGCTACCTTGCTGTCCGGCATTTTTGTCTTCGCGACATCCGGGTCTATGGCCGCGTCGTACTGGATAGGTCCCTCCAGCAGAAGTCCCGGATAATAGTCTTTAATCATCTCCTTCGCTATTTTCGCGGCTTCCCGGACCTTGTCCACATCCTCTCCGGTACCGGATTCCCCGCTGGAATAGGAAAGCATGGCGACAATGGGTTCGACTCCGAATTCCTTGGCCGTCAGGGCGCTGCTTATCGCGATTTCCGCCAGCTCCTTCGCGTTGGGGTTTGGGTTGACCGCGCAGTCTCCGTACACAAGGACCTTGTCCAGGCACATGAAAAAAACGCTGGATACGATCGAGAATCCCGGCTTGGTCTTGATTATCTGCAGGGCGGGACGGACAGTGGCGGCGGTACTGTGAATCGAACCGGAAACCATGCCGTCCGCATCCCCCTTGTACACCATCATGCATCCGTAAAAATTTACTTCGCACATCACGTCGCTCGCATTGTCCCGGGTTATCCCCTTGTGTTTTCGCAGGTCGTAAAAGGTCTGCGCATAATCATCGAACTGGGGAGACTTCTCCGGTTCGATAATCGCGGCGTTGTCCAGTTGAAGCCCGAGCAGCGCTATCTTTTCACGGATGGCACGCTCATTTCCCAGCAGGGTTACGTCTACCACTTCCCTGCGAATCAGGATCTCCGCGGCTTTCAGTATTCTCTCTTCCTCGCCTTCGGGAAGCACGATATGCTGTTTTTTAATCTTTGCCTTCTGCAGAAGCTCGAATTCGAACATTTTGGGTGTAACGGCAATGGCGCGGCTCGTGATTACACGGTTGCTCAGGGTTTCCACATCCACATTATGTTCAAAAATTGCGAGAGCTTTCGCTATTTTCTGCTTGTCTTCCGCCGAAATCTTGGAATGAAAGGTGCTTACCTTCATGGCTGCGGGGAACGTGTTCTCCCTGACACTTAGAATAGGTACAATCCGCGGAAAATCGTTTATAAGATTTGCAATAGCCGGATCAGGCTTTATTCCGCCGGATAGAAGGATACCGGCAATTGAATCCGCCCCGTGGGGGGAAAGGGCGCTCGCCAGGCAGGCTACAAGAACATCGGACCTGTCCCCGGGTGTAATTATCAGGGACCGGTATTCGATTCTCTCGAGAAAATTCCGCAGCTGCATCGCGGCAATGGTAAAATTGTATACGTGCCGGTTCAGCTTGTCCGCCCCGTACAGGACTTCCGCACCTAGTTCCTTCGCAATTTCTCCGACTGTCGGCTTTCCCAGGAACTCTTCATCCGGGATCGCGTATACAAGCTGATCCGTGCCCGACACACGGTCCTTCAGCAGACGGACAAGGTTGTCGCGATCTTCCGTGTTAGGCCGGTTTATGACGGTCGCAAGGGTATAACAGCCTTTTTCGTCCAGAGAATCGAGAGCTATCTCGATGGACCGGATGGTATCCTCAACGGTCTTCCGGTAGGCATTTGCCACCAGCAGCACCGGCGCGCCCAGGTTCTTTGCCACTTCCCCGTTTATATCGTACTCGAAGGCGGCGGTGGAACTCGCGAAATCGGTGCCTTCGCAGAGAATAAATTCGTAATATTTTGTAAGACGGTCATATTTACTGATGATGCCCTCGATGAGCTCCTCCCGCCTGCCCAGGGTGATGAGAGTACCCGCTTCATCCGCCGTATAGCCGAACATTTCCTCGTACGGTCTTTCCAGTTTAAAGTAGGTGGTCATCAGGTTTATGTCCGAATCATACTCCTCCGGGGTTGACGTGGCGTTTATTATGGGGCGGAAAAATCCGACCCTGTCTATCTTTCTCTGAAGCATTTCCATGACGCCGAGGCAAATGGCGGATTTTCCGCTCCTGGCCTCCGTGGCGTTTATATATAAATTGCTGGACATCCATCTCTCTCCTGAAATTTCAATAATAACCTGCCCGGCTGCACAGGCATACTAACTATATATATAATATGGCACGAAAAGAAGGGAAATCAAGCTGTATATAAAAAAAATCAGAATTCGTAATCCGGGCCGTGCGCCTCGAGGGACACTAGCAGATGGTATTCGCCTTTGCTTCCCATGAATTTGAATCCGGCCCGCAGTTTTACCGCCGGCGTCGCCCATTCCGCCGACAGCACGGGGTAACCCCAATGGTGGTCCTCGAAAGGGTCCCGGAAACTCAAGTTTCCGGTTTCTTCGTTGGCCGGTTTCCCCAGCCGGGTCGTGCAGTCCCGGATAATCCGGCGTGCCGCTTCCAGGCACAGGTTGAAATTATTCTCCGTAATTTCGTCGACATAGGCGTCCCACAAGTACCAGTCCAGCCTGCCTTCCCTGAAATCCCATGTCCAGGCGCCGGAAAGGCCGTACAGCTTTTGAGGCTTTGACACCTGGCCGTCCGCCGCAGCATTCTCAATAGTCCGGCTGAACTCAGCACTGGTCATGCCGACCCGTATATCTGTCAGATTAAGACTGTCTTCCGCATGCATATATCCTCCAGAGAGAAGCATGATGGAAATAACGCACAGCAGACCCGTGCTTTTCAAGGAAACCTCCGCCCTGTTTCCGCCTTTCGCCCCGACCCTGTATACGGCCGTATCGGGGTTTTGTATATGGGTTTCAAGACCGCATCCTTCCTTTTATCCAACAAAAGCCACGAGGCAAACGGTTGGTTCCCTAGGCCGGAATCGCGACCGTGAAGACGGAGCCCCTGCCGGGTTCGCTTTCCAGGCTGATGGTGCCGCCGTGGGCACGGACGATTTCTTTCACAATGGAAAGACCGATGCCCGCGCCGCCGGTTTCCCTGTTCCTCGAGTTATCGGTGCGGTAAAACCTTTCGAAAACAAACCGCTGGTCTTCGGCGCTTATTCCGCATCCGGAATCCTTGACCCTTATAAATGAATTAGTGCTGTTTCCATCCACGGAAAGCTCTACGCTTCCGCCGTCCTGCGTGTATTTCAGGGCATTGGAAATAAGGTTGACGATTACCTGCCTTAACTTATCCTTGTCCGCGTATACGGTTACCGGCCTGCCGGCCAGGGCCAGGGAAATTTCTTTTTTTGTAAAGTCGTTTCTGAAGAGGTCGGCGCATTTAGTCACCTCCTCCTGCAGGTCAAACCGGGTTTTTTCAAGTTTCAGCACATCGTGATCGTACCCTGCCAGCAGCTCGAGTGACGCTACGAGCTTGCCCAGCCTGCAGATTTCCTCGTGGCAGGAGCGAAGATTATCCGTGGTCGCTTCGTACACGCCGTCAATAATCGCCTCCACATGGCTCTGCAGTGTTGCCAGGGGAGTCCGAAGCTCATGGGCCACATCAGCGGTCAGCCTTTTCCTCAAGGATTCCTGGGACGCGAGATTCTCGGAAAGGCTGTTTATTGAAGAAACGAGATTGTCCACCTCTCTGGATCCGCCTTTTACCGAGATGGTGGAACCGAAGTCGCCGTGGGAAATTCTGTCCGCGAACCTGCTCGCAGCCATAATGGGCGCGGTAAACGTCCGCGAAACGGAGTATCCCGCCAGGACGGAAGCAGCCAGGGTCGCCGCCGGCGCCCATATAAGAAGGCGGTTAATCGTTTCTATAAACCGGAAGTCGGATTCGGAAAAGAAGAAAGGGCCGTAATAGCTTATCTCGAGAATTCCCTCGTCCCTTCCGCCGGATAGAATGGGATAATCGGTTTTGATAAAGCCGCCCTGCACGCCCGGATACCTGCTGGACATGACCTTCGTTACCTCGGCCTGCATAAGGCTGCAGAGATGAAAGTCATACTCCATGGAATCCCAGATAACACTCCCGTCCGTTGATGTAACTTTAAAAAGTATGCCCTTGTCCAGGGCGTTGGTGCCGATGTCCCTGATGGTTGAAAGGTTCCATCCGGAACCAGGGCTTACCTGCTTTTCCACGAGTGTGAGAATTTCACGGTTCTGCTTCTCCTGTTCCCGTATCGCGTACTGCCGGAACTGGCGGTCAAAAAACACATTGATGACAACCGAGAGAATGGCGATGGTGAGCATGCCCACCAGTACAAAGTACAGGGTAAGGCGCGCCCGCAAAGATATCTGTGTACCATCACGCATCGAAGCGGTACCCCATACCGTGAACGGTAACTACATACCGGGGAGAGGCAATATCGTCCTCTATCTTGGCCCGGAGATTTTTAATGTGTGAATCAATGGTCCTGTCGAACCCGCTGAAATGGTCGCCGAAGGCGAAAGAGGAAAGTTCGTCCCTGGAAAATACACGACCGGGATGGGCCGCCAGGGTGACGAGGATGGAGAACTCCCGCGGGGTAAGTTTTACAGGTTTATCGTTTTTTCTGACCAGCTTGGCCGTGTTGTCTATAACGAGATTTCCGTTGTCCGCGGAAACAACCTCCGCAAGCGCCTCCCCGTCGGAACGGCGGATAAGGGCGGTGACCCGGGCCATGAGCTCCCTGGGGCTGAAGGGTTTACGGATGTAATCGTCCGCGCCGCAGCAGAAGCCTGCAAGCGCGGATTCCTCTTCCACCTTGGCAGTAAGCATGATGATGGGCACCCGCGACTGCCTGCGTATGGAACGCGCTACAGTCTCGCCGGGGATGTCCGGAAGCATGAGATCGAGTATGACGAGGGAAACGCTGTGCGATTCAAAAAGAGCAAGAGCGTCCCTGCCGCAGTATCCCGCCACGGGCTCGAAACCATTCTTCGAAAGATAGGCTGAAACCACGTCGGTTATCTTTTTTTCGTCATCGATGACGAGGATTTCCTTTTTCTTAGGCATTCTCCATTTTCAGCCTTCCGCTGTAACCGGCACATCCTCTTTATTTAATTCGTTCAGGTTTGCCAGAGACTGGGAAACGGCTTCCACATCCTTACGTATAGCTTCTACATCCATAGCGGCCAGGTTGTCAACAACCTTGACGAAGCCCGTGAAATCCCCCTGCCAGCTGTAGAAGTAAAAGTCCTCCTCCGGTACGAGGGTGATGGCGTTTTCATTTTCCTGGAATTCAATCTTGGCGCCGTAGGAAGGTATGATTACCCTGTAGTTTTCTTCGGTAAGAGTTTTTCCGAAAAAGACCCATTTGGCTGAAATACCGCGCTGCAGCACCACAACCGCGGGAGAAAATCCTTCTTCCGTGAGATTTATGGTTACGGTCTGTTCTCCGCCGGAAATCGCGGCCGGCATGATAGCCGCGGTATTTATGGCTTTGAGAGCGGGTATGAATTCATCCTGCGCGGTTCCGCCGCCTCCCGAACTGCAGCAGCCCCCGCCGGGATTATCCGGGGCAACGGCCGCCACGGCCAGGTCATTATTCGATACGGTGCTTATATCGTCTACAACGAGAATGTTGCTGTTTATCATGCCCATCCAGCATGTTAAAAGAACGCTCCCGGACGCATCAGGGGTGAAGGTGATTATATTTTCACCGGCGTTAAGCTGCTTCTTGATGTTTAAAGATGGTATGGTAATCGGGTTGTTGCAGCCGTTTAAGTCTTCCGCCTTTACAGTAATTGTCCAGCGTACCGGCACGCCCGCCTGCACGATGATCGGTTCATAGTACGATGAGAATACGTCGCTCTGGACAAGCTGTTCCCCGCTTTCGAGTCTCGCTACGTTGACACTGTCCGCGCCCGCCGGAGCCCGGCCTTTCCCGAAGGAGGGTATAATGGCGAGACCGTTGAGGGCGAACCCCCTGGCAATCATGCCGCCGCCCAGGAGAACCACCACCAGTGCGCTTATTTTAAGTATTTTAAAACTGAATTTTTTAGATAAAAGCGCGCCTAATGTTCCAAATCCGAGCATTAGGGGGACAGTTCCGACACTGAAAAGGAACATAGACAGCGCGCCAGCGAAAAAACTCCCGGTCCCAAGGGCATAGAGCTGCATTGACTGCAGGGGCCCACAGGGCATCAGCCCATTCAGAAGACCAACGACAAAAGGCCCTCTGTTTTTGTTCCTGCCGAACAATGCATTTGTTATACCTTTGGGAAGCCTGGGAGTAAGATTCCGTAAGAATGGAAAGACGTTGAGCATATTGAGCCCCATGATGACCATGAAGAGCCCCGCCACGAGCACGACAATGCCCTGGGTTTTGCCGGAAAGGCTTACAGCCGAACCGATTGCCCCGACGATGCCGCCGATAACCGTATAGGAAATAACCCGTCCGGTATTGTACAGTACTCCCGGCAGAATTTTCTTTACGCCGGGTTTCTTCTCGCCGGAATTATCCGTACCGGTAATTTCACTGCATGAACCGTTTCCGGCGGGGAGAGGTTCGATGGAGTCTTTTTTTATGCTCTGCGAGAGATTGATGCCCCCGCACATGGCTATACAGTGAAAGGAGGTCAGGAGGCCGATGACGAAAAGGAGACCATAGCCCATGGAACTTTTTATTTCCGGTATCTTATTGAAAATGCCTGTCCACCGCAGCAGGAGGAAAACGGCAAGAAGGATCACGGCTATGCCGATCAGCTGGATTGCGGAAAAACCTTCTTTGCCGCCTTCCTTTTTGCCGTCTTTTTTAACGCCGTATCCGGCCTTTACAACGGCCTCCGCAACAGTTTCAATCGTGATTCCGGAATCATCCAGGGTAAACTCGATTTCACTTTTAGCATAGTTCGCCTTTACGGACAGCACGCCTTCAAGCGAGGCTACAGCCTCTTCAATCCGCCGCTCGCAGCTCGTGCATGTCATCCCTTTTATAGCGAGTTTCATCACTATTCCTCCACTCTTCCCTGCATTTACGTTAGCATAACGAAAATTTGTGGAGAATATATGGAGATCAGCGAAAATTTTTAATTTTTTAGCGTTTAAACAGTATCTTTTTTCCCGGCATCCCGTTTAAGGGGCACAATGGCCCGGAGATACCCGATAAAAATAAGAATGACCCCCAGGAGTTCGCAGATGTACAGGGCGTTGGGAATGCCCAGCCTGCTGAATATTCCCCCGAAGGCCGGCAGAATGGCGCCGACCGCAATCAGAATGTTTCCCAG
>SPDA01000150.1 GCA_004525155.1 Spirochaetales bacterium | reverse complement strand
CAAAGGTGTTTTCATGGATTCCCAGCCTGAAAGTTCCAGGGTAAAGGCTTTTTCCCGTACCGCCCTGTCACTGTGGAAGGCCAGGTTCCGCAGCTCGATAACCGTTTTTTCTTCTTTTGTATCCGCATCCCAGGTCAGCTTGATCTGGGAAGACAGAGCATCCTGCAGCCTGGACCAGGCCTCTCCGCCGGAACGGGAGAGGTCCGCGGCAAGCTCCTCTTCCTCCCTGCTCATCTGGTGTTTCTGCCGGACGAGTTCCTCCTCGAGAAAAAAGCGGTAATCCGCGAGAAAGGGTTCTTCCTCAATCATGGGGCTTATGGAAACAGCGGAAAGCAGGTCCCTGAACCGCGTCTGGTACCCTTTCATGGGAACCATGAGTTCATCTACGGCGTCAATTTCCTTGAGTGCCCGGTTGTCGCCGGTATTGACGGAAAACAGGGCATAGGCAAAGGAAGAAAGATTTTCCGCGGTATCCTGAATTACATTGTACAGTTCGATGTATTTCCTTACACGGAATCCCTCATTGTTCCCGCCGCCGCCGTCAAGTATTTCTTCCAGCTTCAGCAGCAGATCCTTAAGTTTTTGCTTGTCTGCTGTAAAGGCGGGATCGTCAAATCCCCTGTAAACAGGGCTTAAGTCCCAGAGGGGAATATCAGAACCACTGCTCATTTCCGTCCACCCATGGATACAGTTCTTCCGGACTGAAAAAAATGCCAATCTCTCTCGCTGCGCTTTCCGGAGAATCGGAGGCATGCAGGATGTTTCGCCGGGTGATGACGCCGTAATCTCCCCGTATCGAACCGGGTGCAGCTTCTTCCGGATTGGTCGCTCCGGCCATGTGCCTCAGGGCCTTGATGGCGTTTTCCCTTTCCAGCACCATGGCGATGGAAGGCCCGGACAGCATATATGTCATGAGGGGTTCGTAGAAAGCCTTGCCCTTGTGCTCACCGTAATGGCGTTCCCCCAGTTCACGGCTCACCTGCAGCATTTTTATGGCGATTATACAGAAACCCTGATTTTCCAGCCTGCCCAAAACTTCACCCACGAGCCTGCGCTGCAGCACTCCGGGTTTGAGCATGGCAAATGTGCGTTCTTTAGGCATGGGGCCCTCCTGTTTTTAGAAACACTACCAGATTTCTGGTTTTGTCACAAGCTGAAGTGTGACCATAGAATTAGAGATATTAAATTTAATAGAAATTTATTGGTTCAGGAATTGAGTAATTCCCCGTATGCCGCCAGCACCGCCGATACGTCTTTTCCTTTAAGAAGGGCTCCTGCCAATACCTTACCTAGCTGTACCCCTTCCTGGTCGAATGAATTGATGTTCCAGGCGAATCCCTGAAACATGACCTTGTTTTCGAAATGGGCGAGCAGGGCTCCAAGAGCACGGGGCGTGAGTCTGTCCCCATACAGCAGGCTAGATGGACGGCTGCCGGGAAAGTTTTTATTGCCGTTTGCGTCCGCTTTTCCGAGGGCGAAGGCCGCAATCTGGGCTGCAAGATTGGCATTAAGCTTCTTCTGGCTCGAGGAACCTTCCGTTTCAATATCGAAGGAAGTCTGGGCGTTTTTAAACCCGATAAACTGCAGGGGAACCGTGTCCGTGCCCTGGTGCAGGAGCTGGTAGAAGGAATGCTGGCCGTTTGTCCCCGGTTCGCCGAAAATAACGGGCCCCGTTTTATAATCCAGGGGCTTTCCGTCCCTGTTCACCTGTTTGCCGTTGCTTTCCATATCGAGCTGCTGAAGGTGCGCGGGAAACCTGCTCAGGGCCTGGCTGTAGGGGAGGATGGCGGTCACCGGGCAGCCGAGGATGTTTCTCTCGTAAATGCCGAGCAGGGCATCGAGGAGGCTTGCGTTTTTACGGATGTCCTTTTCCAGGGCTTTCGCATCCGCCTCGCGGGCGCCTGCAAGGAACTCCGCGAAAACATCTCCGCCGAAAGCGAGGCTCAGCACTGCGCCCCCCACGGCGCTGGTGGAAGAATACCTGCCGCCGATGAAGTCATCGATATAAAAGGATTCGAGAAAATCGGGGGATTTCGCCAGGGGACTCGTTTCGCTTGTTACCGCTATCATGTGTCCTTTGGGATTGAGGCCGGCAATACCGGAGCGCTTCATGACTTCCACGACGAACTGCCGGTTGGTGAGGGTCTCCTGGGTTGTGCCGCTCTTGGTGACCAGGATGAAGAGGGTCCTTTCCGGATCAACCAGGGAGAGGACTTCATTCGGATCATCAGGATCCACGTTGGAAATGAAGTGCGCATTCATAAAGGTATTACCGGTGGTTTCGCGCACATAATTCTTGAGGGCGAGGTAAAGCGCCCTGGGACCCAAGTCCGAGCCGCCTATGCCTATCTGCACTACGGAAGTGAAGGGTTTGCCCGTGGAGCCTTTAACCCTGCCGGTGTGCACTTTACCGGCAAACTCATTGATGCGTTCCTGCTGCTTTTGATAGAAATCTCCTAGATTCCGGCCCTGGAATAGCACGGGCCCCTGAAGCTGTCCACGCGTCAGGTGGTGCAGGACCATCCGGTTTTCTCCCGTGTTCATGACCTCGCCGCTGAGGAGTGCCGCGTATTTTTCCGGAAGCCTGAGTTCCCCGGCGAGATTCCCGAGCAGCCGGATAAGGCTTTCATCCGCCTGTTTTGCTGCGTAATTGTAGGTAAGCCCTCCGCCCGCATCTATGGAACAGGTCTGTACACGCTCCGCTGTAAGGAAACTCGAAAGCTCTGCGGGGGGAGGCGCGGTTTTGAGTTTTCTGTAAGCTTCGGCGGATGTAAGATTTTTATACTCGATACGGGACACGGGAGGCCTCCTCAGGACAGTCGATTTTCATGAATATTGTTGACATTTTATACAAATGTTGGTAAAGTGCCAATCTGTTCACGGGCCGCTAGCTCAGCTGGTAGAGCAACGCCCTTTTAAGGCGTGGGTCATGGGTTCGACTCCCGTGCGGCTCAGAAAGTGCAATAATTACTTTGCGGATAAAAAAACCCCGGATAAACGAACACTTCGTTCCTTCCGGGGCTTTTTCTTTTTAGAGGGGTATATACGGAGCGAGAACAGGTTCCGTGCCGTCGCTTGCTTCGTATACGAAATCTGCGCCGAAATCGTTGAAGATGACGGTTCTCTGCTTTAAGGTCTTTGTCCCGTCCGCCGTTATCTGATAACGGATGACCGTGGTCGCCAGGGTAACTGCTGCAAGATCGACGTCTGCCGCGCCCCAGAGGAATTTCTCAAGTTGGGCTATGCTTTTGCCTTTTACCGAAGCTCCCGCATCCACTACCCGTTCATAGGCAACAAAGGTTTTGATGGGTTTTGCGGGGTCCAGAAGGACAGGATCGAGGTGTTCCGTGTAATACTGGGTCCCGACAAGTGCGATATATTTCCGTCCCCACATGGAGAATTTCTTGTTTACATCCTGCAGATAATCCACCTTGCTGGAATACAGGGCGACGCCGTCAACCGCCGGGGCAACATCCACAGTCGGAAAATCCATGGAACCATTGATGTCGAAGGCGGTGTATTTCACGCCCTGCCAGTTATTGGTCGAGGTATCCGTACCTATCCGGTAGGAACGCAGGGTTCCATCTGCATAGGCGGTTTCAAATTTAAGGCGGTAGGTATTGTCCACTGCACCCGCGCCGGTAACGACAGGATCCGCGTTTGTCCAGGAACCGAGGACTGATACATCCTTTATGTAATACTCCTCCGTTGTGTTCGTCAGAGCCGCGTTAAAAGGATAGGTGGTTACTGAGCTGATTCTGTACAGGTCCGCTATCGGGGCTGCAACCGTATACGTTGTTATCTGACCGGTTTCGGGGTAATCGTATACGATGCCGCCGGCGAAAGTGAGCGGTCCGATGGTATGCACGGGTACCGTGGCCCGCGGCGCCGCAGCCTCGGCGGGTTTCTCCATATAGAAAGTAGAAATAATGTAATCCTTGATACTCTGCTGGTCTTCCGCGGTAACCTGGGAGTAATCAGCCGGTCTGCAGGAGACTGATAGAAGAGCAGACGCGGCCGCAAGGATTATTGTTATAAATATATATTTTTTATGTTTCATAGGTATTCTCCTTTGTACATAATAAAATATAACGCTGTTTCAGGCGAATTTCGAATAAAATCGGAATTTTGCACCTTATTTTCAGGTAAATTCTTAAAATAACCGATATTTCACTCAGTCGATTTCGTCGGAAGGCCTCAGGCTTTTAATGAAAATGAACTGTTCCGCGGTTTTTGCCTTGCCGAAAAACCTGCGCCACAAGTACAGGGAAGCCGCCAGTCCTGCTGCAGTATAACTTATACCAGGAGGAACGGAAGGAAGCCACAGACCGGAGACTAATGCCAGGATAAAGTTTATACCTGCATAAAGCATGGCAGCCGCAGCCGTTTCGACATAATATTCCAGGTAAAAAGCGTAATTTATCAGGGTAAAGAGCAGCAGGTGAAAGATTACACCTGCCTGCGTTATGGCAAAAATGTCGAAGCGCAGGGAATATCCGAAAATTGCGGCGCTCAGCCTTGGCAGGAGGAAAAGCAGGACCGCGCCTACGGCAAGATGAAGAAAGATCTGGTCTTTAAGATGCCGCCTGGTGGTTTTCAGGAGCCCGTATTTTTTCCGCTGAATCTCCGCGAACCTGCTCTTAGGCAGGGACAGGATTATCTTCTTGATCCCTACTGAAAATCCCGTTTCCGAAGCTATGACGAAAAAGATGAGTCCCGGTATCATGGTAAGGTTGGTTATGTATACCGCCAGGTCATAGGGACCGTAGAGTCTCCAGAAGCTGCCGAGTATGGGAGTTCCCCGGGTATACCAGAATATCAGCTTGTCCACCCAGATGCCCCAGCTGTAGCAGAGCCCTGTTACCAGAAGCATCCGGTATTTGACCACGTACTTTTTTATGATTTTATAAAAACCGCGAATCCGCACGGGGCCCCTGCCCTTTACTATCATGGCCAGAAGAAAGCCTACTACACCGACCTGACCGAGGGCGTAGCCGCAGAGAGCGCCGGCAGTTCCTCTCGTCAAGGCAAAAACATAACTCAGACCCACCGATACTGCCATACCGCCGGCATAGGTCAGGAGTACGAGCAGGTACTGGTTCAGAATGGAGACAAAAAGCATGCAGAGCCAGAGCATGGAAACAGCCGTGAAAAGAACGCTGAACCCTGTAATAAAAAGCCAGGGGTTAGGGACAATATTTTTAAGCGGCAGACTGAGGAGAAATCCTGCAGCGAGGGCCACGGCCGACTGCGGCAGGCACCAGGCGAACATGGAGGAAACGGCGGAGGATTCCTGTTTTTTCCACAGGTAGTCCGCCAGAATCCTGATTGCGATGTAGTGCAGTCCGCCGAAAACGAGCATGGAAAAGGCATAGGCGTAGATAATTGCCGCGGTAAAGAGCAGGCTCTCACCGGGAAGAATGATGCTCATGAAATTCTGGATAAGATAAATGGAGATAATCGAGATGAGCCAGGGACCGGCTACGATCATGGTGCCTGAGAAGGTCGCGCTTAAGAAGGATGTTATCCCGCCTTTGGATATGACTTTCCGCAGTTCGAAACCTATGCCGGCCATGGACCATCCTTCGGCTTCTCAGCCGGCGGTCGTGCACCGGCCTGACCGCCGCTCAGTTCACGGTAAAGGGCAGCGTATTTTTCGTGCAGATCGAACTTGTTGTAGAATTGTTGAACCCGCTCACGGTTTTTTGCCATGACAGTGCGAATCTCATCCGGGTGCCTGTAGGTGAACAACACGCTTTCCGCGAGTTTTCCCGCGTCCTTGGGCGCAGCGAGAAACCGTTCGTCGTAATCGAGGAGCTCGGCCACGTTGCCCACATT
>SPDA01000351.1 GCA_004525155.1 Spirochaetales bacterium | reverse complement strand
TAAAACTGCCGCAGAAAAGAGGGCCGTACTCGATTCTCTCGAATTTTTTGACGTCGAGCTTTGGATCGGGAGAACACTGGAGTATCACGCGCCTACCTCCGGTACGCTCACGGCGAAGGACGTAGAAGGGTATCTGCAGGGTCGCGGGCTTTCCGGGGCTCTGCTTTCCACGACGGAGGGCATGCTGATGTCGCCGCAGGACGGCAACGGCGAACTTCTCAAGGCGGACGGTCTGCTGCCGGATTCCGTGTACACCGTATGGAACGGGCTGCCCCTATTCCCCGCGGAACCGGGATTTCTCCCTAAGCCGGGCAGCCTGCACAAGCGGTGCCGGGGCATCCGCCTTTTTCCGAAATCCCAGCGATTCCCTTTGGAGGATTGGGTAGTTGGCAGCCTTGCCGCCTGGATGACGGACATCCGTCTCCCCCTCTTTCTGTGGCACGTGGAAACGGATCTTGTAGAGCTCTACCGTTTCGCGAAACTGTACCCCTCCCTTCCCCTCGTCCTCGAAAGCCAGTGGCAGAAAATTTTGTACCCCCTGCGTGTAGTGTACAATCTGCTTAAGGGTTGTCCGAATATCCTGCTCGAGATGTCGAACCTCATACTGCCCGGCGCGGTGGAATACTTCGTCAGGGAATTCGGTGCGGAGCGGCTCCTGTTCGGATCGTTTTACCCAATGGCCGAACCCCTGACCGCGATTGGTCTCCTCATCGACGCGGACATAAGCCGGGAACAGATGGAGATGATTGCGTGCGGTAACATTCACAGGCTCATCGGCGAGGTACGGGTATGAACACGCCCTTCATTGTCGATGCCCATGTGCACACCGGGTTCATGAGCGGTTTTTTCGCGGAGGAAACGGATTCATCGGCGCTCCTACGCCGCATGGACAGCCTCGGGATTGCCATGTCCGTCAATCTCTGCAATATGGTTTCACTTCTGAGGGGGCCGGCCTTCGGGATGGACTCCCTCGAGGAAGATTTCGAAATGTCAGGCAGGCGTATCTACTACTGCGGCACCTTCAACCCCACGTCCGGAACGGAAGACCTCAAATACCTCGAAAAAGCGCTTGGCCGGCAAGGCTTCAGGGGCATCAAGATTCACCCGCCTTGGCACAAGGTTTCGGCGGACAGCCATTCCTATGAACCGGTCTGGAAGTTTGCGGCCGACAACGACCTGGTTCTCGTGAGCCATACCTGGAGCCATTCGAGCTACAATCCCTCCCAGGCACTTTCCCTTCCGGGACTGTTCGAGGGCTGGGTAAAAAAATATCCGAAGACCCGCTTTCTCATGGCCCATGCCGGCGGCAGGGGGGACGGTCATGCCCAGGCGGTACGTCTTGCCTCGGATTATGAAAACGTATACCTCGACTGCGCCGGCGACATCTATATTCCCGGTATGTTCGTCAAACTGAAGCACCTTATCGATACGGCTAAGTTCCTTTTCGGGTCGGACTGGACCATGATGGACCCGCGGGCTCACCTTACCCACATCATGCTTTCGGACCTGTCGGCGGAGCAGAAATACAGGCTGCTTGCCGATAATGCCCGCACCCTGTACCGTCTGCCGTGAGATTTTAATTGACATACTGCCATATCTACGGTATAATATGGTATATTTTGGTTGAAAATGAGAAGGTATTCGTATGGATCCCCTTTTACGTAAGCTGTACGGAATCAGAAAAGAAGATATCGCGGACTATGAAAAATACCTCATGCTCGGCGGCGGCACGAGGCCGGCTCCTACCATTATAAGGGGCAAGGGGGTCTGGCTAACGGACATCGACGGTAAAAAATATATAGACTGCACGAGCCAGAGCTGGGCGATGTATCTCGGCTTCGCCAATGAGGAATTCAACGCCACCATTACCGAGCACCTGAAAAACGCCTCACACATCCACCAGGGTTTCGATACGCCCTCCCGCTTCATGCTCGCGAAAAAACTCGCGGAAAAAGCGCCGAAAAAAATCAACAGGGTCTCATTCACCGTTGGCGGCGCCGCTGCGGTGGAGGGCGGCATGAAAATCGCCATAAAGAACCGCGAAAACGCCCAGGAGTTCATCACCCTATATGACGCCTATCACGGAACGACCCTGGGGGTCATGGGGTCCAGTTGGGTTTCGACGAAGTCCAGCGGGAAGTTCATGGGCGGCGCCAGGTTCAACCGGCTTACTAGGCAGTTCGTGCGCGTCCCCAATCCCTACTGCTACCGGTGTCCTCTGGAACTTAAGAGAGAGAACTGCGGCATGATTTGCCTGAAGCTGCTTAAAATAACCATTGAAAAAGCGGTGAACGGACCGGTGGCAGGCCTAATCATGGAACCGCTGCAGGCATCCGGCGGACAGATAATTTTTCCGAAAGAATATCTAGAGGGTGCCAGGAAGATCTGCGACGACTACGGTATTCCCCTCATCTGGGACGAAATCCAGACTTACTGCCGCATCGGAACATGGTTTGCCTCAGGATACTACGGCGTGGAGCCGGACATCATCTGCCTTGGTAAAGGACTAGGCGGCGGGTTCCCAATAGCTGCCACCATGATAAGTGACGACCTGGAAGGTTTTTCCCCGGATACCGAGGAACTGCACACCTTCGCCAACAATACTGTGAGCCAGGTGGCGGCCTTGAAACAGATAGAAATGCTGGAGCAGGGAATCCTTGACAACTGCAACACCATGGGAAATTACCTGGGCGGGGAACTTACAAAAATGCGGAAGGACTTTCCCCGGATGGGAGATGTACGACAGGCGGGGCTCCATATCGGCGTGGAGTTGGTGAGAGACCCGGTAACCAGAGAAGCAGATGCGGAGCTGCTGCAGGCGGTCAGGAACTATGCTATGGAGAACGGGGTCATTTTCGGTGTGGGTGGGATGCTCAAGAACGTGCTGAAAGTCAAACCGCCGTTTATCATTACAAAGGAAGAATGTGATATAATACTCGAAGTGCTCCGGAGGGCTCTAAAACATGCAGGATTATAAAATCGGCAGCGGGTTTGCGCCTTTCAGTCCCTGTGCCGACAGGTTCAATACCGCAGGCTACAAACCTTCCTTGACACTTGGGGAACAAATGACTGCGGCACGCGGTGTCCGCGGCCTGACAGGCATCGGCCTTGATTACCCCTATCAGTTCACGAAAGCAGATGAAGTCAAACCCCTGTTGGAACAAACGGGATTCGCCATGGTGACCGTGGAGATCGGCCTGTATCCGGACAAGAAGTGGAAGGACGGCACCTATACCTCACCAGACCCCGGTATCCGCAGAGAATCCATAGAAATGAGTAAGAAAGCTCTGGATGCGGCTGCGGAACTGGGTGCGGAAGACGTGCTCATGTGGCCGGGACAAGACGGGTTCGACTACCCGTTTCAAAGTGACTACCTGAAGTACTGGGGGCTTTTAGCCGACGCGGTGGGCGAGGTCGCTTCCTACCGGCAGGATGTGAAAATAGCCATCGAATACAAGAAACAGGAACCCAGGACAAACTGCTACATCCGTAACGCCGGCGTCCTCCTTAAGCTGCTGGACGACGTGGGCATGGGCAACGTGGGAGGATGTGTAGACCTGGGCCACAGTCTCGCCTGCGGTGAAAACCCCGGGGAGGCAGTCGCTCTTCTCCACAGGGCGGGAAAACTTTTTCAGGTGCATATCAACGACAACTATCGCGACTGGGACCACGACCTCATCGTCGGCAGCGTCTC
>SPDA01000086.1 GCA_004525155.1 Spirochaetales bacterium | reverse complement strand
TTTCCGTCATTTCAACAGAATCCGTTTCCAGAAGTTCCTCGAATTCTTCCAATTCTTCGAGTTCTTCAGCCTCGAAGTCCTCAACCGGTGCGGCCGTTTCAGTTGTTTCTGCGCCTTTGATAATCAGGCTCGGCGGAAGGGGTCCCTGTCCGATTTCCGGTTCTTCGGAAATCTCGGTTACTTCCTCGATGCTGTAAAGCTCCTCAACCTCCTCCATTCCGGGCAGTTCGGAAACGGGTTCAGGTTTAACATGCTTCACAGTTTCCCTTGCGACGGGAGGAACAACTGTCGTAACCGTGAGCGGCTGCTTTTTTAACACCCGCTCAATTATCTGTTCCAGATTTTCAATTTCGACCTTGCCGGATAGGGTAAGCCTATCCTGTGTTTCCCCGGCCTGATGCAGGGGCTGCACCCTGTGCTCCAGAATCCCGAGTATTTCGTCCCAGCTCCTGTCTATGAGAGAATCCACAAGTGTGGCCCGTTTTTCCGGTATCTTCCCTATTCCGCGTTTTATTTCGTTGCGGATAGCGTCCTTTTTGGCGGAAATTTCCATTTTCCACCGTGTCCAGTCTATCTGCTCCTTGTTTTCAATGTATTCGCGGAGAAAATTGAGCTGGAACCGTTTTACCCGTTCCGCAAGAAGAAGGGCCCGATCCTGTTTCAGGCTCAGGAGAAGAAAACTTACCAGAAAGAGGGTTAAAAAGATGGAAGCCATCAGGATTATCCGCAGGTAACTGTTCAGTTCGAACAGATGCGATGGAAGTACGAAACCCACGTATGCGCCGCCCGGACTTTTTTCCGACAGAAGAATATACGAGGTGCCGGTAACGGATTCCGTCAGGCGCGTTTTATCCGTACCGGATTTGAAGGGACCTGCTTCAGGTTCCCTCCAGATTCTCCCGATTTCCTGCTTGAGGCTCTGATCTGCAAGGAGGTCGGCGTAGAGGATAAAACCCGTATTGTCGAGGATGGAGAAATCCTGACCCACCTCCAGAATATTGTTCCTGATGAGGTCATTCTTAAGATCTTTCGGCGCGACATAAAAAGCCGCGGAACCCTTGAAAATGCCAAGCATATCGTAAAAGGGGAAAACATAAATTATTCTTCCGCCAGCTTCGTCTAGTACATATTTTTCGCCATCATCCTGCGTAAGGACCAATACATCCCGAAGCGCCTGCGGTTCAACATCCTCAATCCGCTTGTAGGTGAGGCTGAAAGCGGTCTGCTTGGCGATATCATCCTGCAGGGTGGTAAAATGAATATTTCCCTTTTCATCGATAAGCCGCAGATAGAGGAATCCCGGGAATTCCTCCTTGAGGTAATCGAGAGTGCGTTTCCGCTTATCGATATCTTCCTGGCTTTGATTGGGCAAAAATGATCGGGCTGTATAATCCGCCTTTATAAAGGTTGTAAAGGCTTCCCGGTTCTTGGTGTTGTATTCTTCTATCCGGGCTATGGCGCTTTCGAGATCATTCTCATACTGCAAGGTCACGCGCTGATTATAAAACCTAGCCTCTATAAGCTTGAACAAGCCGGAATACGCGAGGACGGCAAATGCGCTGAATATTACAACTGTAAAAAGAAGGCTTAAAGCCATCTTTTGAACAGGTTTCATGAGACCCGGGTTTCTCCTTATTCTAATATCGGCCTGATAGGTAGTGTAACCTAGAAAAAAGTAAAAAAAAAGAGGGCACCCTAGGTCCCTCTTTCAAGAAATTAAGAAATGCACCGTTCCTGTTCGGCCCCCATACAGACAAATCCGGGAACGGACTTCAGGTTCAGGCGCTTTCCGCCTTCTTTTCCTTCTTTTCCTTCTTTTTTCGTTCTTTTATCTTTCGGTCGATAAGTTCCACCACCGCCATTTCGGAAGAATCGTTGTGCCTGTAACCGAGTTTCAGGACCCGCGTATACCCGCCCTTCGTTTTTTCAATGTACCTGGGGCCGATCTCCGTAAAAAGCTTGTCCAGGATGGCCTTATCCTGAATCACTTTACCGACAATCCTTCTATTGTGAACCGTATCTACCCTGGCCTTGGTAATCATCTTCTCGGTGAAGCGCCTTATTTCCATGGCTTTCGCTTTAGTGGTAGTCAGTCTTTCATGTTTCAGAAGAGACATAATCATACTTTTGACAAGGGCTTTACGTTGTCCCGCACGTCTTCCAAGCCTGTTAAAGCTAATCTTGTGCTTCATCGTTTTCTTCCTTTTTAAGCTGCAGCTTTCTTATGTTTTTAAGACTGCTGTAATCCGTCATACCGAGATTGAGGTTCCATTCTTTCAGTTTCTCCTTAATCTCCGTCAGTGATTTTTTCCCAAAATTTCTCGTTTTGGCAATCTCATCTTCAGTTTTTCTGGTGAGTTCACCGATTGTCCTGATATTGGCGTTTTTAAGACAGTTTGAAGAACGAACGGAAAGTTCCAGTTCGTCGACCGGGGTATCCAGGACCGCGCGTATGCGCTCTTCATCTTCGTCAATATCTATATCTGAATCCAGCGACTCTTCGTCAAAATTGATAAAAATTGAAAAGTGGTCTTTCGCGATTTTCGCGGCCTCGGCGACTGCGTCTTCCGGAGGCATCGTACCGTCTGTCCATACTTCGAGTACAAGCTTGTCGTAATCGCTCCGCTGACCAACCCTCGTGTTTTCGATGGAGTATTTTACCCTGGTTATAGGGGAAAACATCGCATCGATGGGAATGGTGCCGACCACTTCCACATATTTCTCATTCACTTCCGCCGGAACATAACCCCGTCCAAGGTCAATCTGTATTTCGAGATCGATATTGGCCTTATCCATCATGGTCATTATTTTCTGGTCTTTATTATAGACCTCGATATCACCGCTTTTTTCGAGGTCTTTTCCCGTCAGCACCCCGCCTCCGCGGCATTCTATAAAAATATTCTTCTGATCTGTGTCATCCGGCAGTTTGATCTTCAGTTTTTTGAGATTGCTGATAACTTCCGGCGTATCTTCGACAACTTCCGGAATGGGCTCAAACTCGCTGGAAATCAGATGCGGCACATTTTCTCCGTCATAACAGGTCATATTTACAGCGGAAACTGCGTAACCTTGAATGGAAGACAGGAGAATCCTGCGCAGGGTGTTCCCGATTGTCGTTCCGTACCCTCTTTCAAAAGGATAAGCGACAAATCGCCCATAGTCCGGAGCGGATTCGCTGTGCTCGAAGGTTATCCCTTTTGGTTTCTTGAATCCCTTTAACAGGTTTTTTCTCCCCATTATGTTTCCTACCTCGAATAAAGCTCGACAATTAGCTGTTCCTTTATATCCGCCAAATCCATCACATCGGATTTCCGCGGTAAAGCTTTCACGGTGCCTTTCATCTGGTCCGGATCCACATCCAGCCAGGGTACCGCGCCCGAACGCGTGAATTCCTTGAGGCTTTCTTTTATTATAAGCATTTTTTTGCTGTTCTCGGCTACCTGTACCACGTCGTTTTCCCGGGTAACGTAGGAAGGAATGGTTATTCTTCTGCCGTTTACCATAACGTGGCCATGAAGCACAATCTGCCTGCCCAGTTTCCTGGACGAAGCGAATCTCATCCTGTAGACCATATTGTCGAGCCGTCTTTCAAGAAGAGAAACGAGGTTATCGCCGGTAACGCCGGGCATTTTTTCCGCTCTTGTGAAAAACAGCTTGAACTGCTTTTCGAGCATCCCATACATGCGTTTTACTTTCTGTTTTTCCCTGAGCTGAATACCATAGTCGGACATCTTCCTGGGCCGGTCTTTCATACTCTTGCCTGGAGCACCGCTTTTTTTTGATATCGGGCATTTTGCCCCGTAACAGCGTTCGCCTTTGAGAAAAAGTTTGCGGTGTTCAGTTCTGCAGTAGCGGCACTGCGGACCTATATATCTTCCCATCTTCAAAAACTCCTTATGATAACAACAACAGTACTATACACGGCGCGTTTTCCTGGGCCGGCATCCGTTATGCGGAATCGGAGTAACGTCTTTTATACTCCGCACCTTGAGCCCCAGAGCACCTATAGATCGGACAGCTGATTCCCTGCCGACACCGGGCCCTTTAACATATACGTGCACTTCTCTAAGACCATAATCCAGTGCGCTTTTTACCGCCGTTTCCGTGGTGGTCTGGGCCGCATAGGGAGTCGATTTTTTCGCTCCCTTGAAACCAAGGCCGCCGGCGCTGGACCAGGACAGAGCGTTCCCGTTCAGATCCGTAATTGTTACAATGGTATTATTGAAGGTTGCCTGTATATAGACATTACCGATATATACCGTCTTTTTATCTTTCTTCTTTTTTACTGTCTTCGCCACCTTTTATCTCCCGCCTAAGGCCTTATTTTTTCTTACCCGCAACAGTTTTCTTCTTTCCTTTCCGCGTGCGAGCGTTTGTCTTTGTCCGCTGTCCGCGTACCGGCAGTCCCTTCCTGTTACGCAGGCCCCTGTAGCACCCGATGTCCATGAGCCGTTTTATATTAAGCGCAACTTCCGTCCGCAGGCGTCCTTCCACTTTATAGTCATTTTCAAGAATCTTTCTGAGATTATTCACGTCCTCAGCGGACAAGTCGTTAATCCTGGCCTCGGGATTTACACCCGATTTACTGCATATTGCGAGCGCAGTGGATAACCCTACACCGTAAATATACGTAAGCGCGATTTTAACCATTTTGTTCGGAAGGTCGATACCAGCAATACGTGCCATATAAAAATGCTCCTATCTCTGTCTTTGTTTGTGCTTCGGGTTTACACAGATAATCCTGACGACGCCCCGCCTCCGGATTACTTTGCATTTATCGCAAATCGGTCTAACACTGACCCTGACTTTCATAACTTTCTCCTTAATCCCTCTATAGATTCCTGGACTTTATTCGTCCCTTCTTGACAAGTCCGTCATGGTGATGCATGCGGAGATGTCCCTCAATCTGCGACATGGTATCAAGGTCCACACCTACCATGATAAGGAGGGACGTACCTCCCATGAGCATGGCTACCTGAATGGGGAAATTGAACAGCTTCTGTACGATGGTGGGGATTACCGCGATAAAGGCAAGAAACAGAGAACCCGGCAGAATAATCCTGCTCAAAATTCTATTGAGGTATTCCTCCATCTTTTCCGTCCGTATGCCCGGAATTGAACCGCCATTTTCCCTTATCTGCTTCGCTATTTCCCCCGGGTTCAATGTAACCTGGGTGTAGAAATAGGCGAAAAAGATAATGAGAAGCGTGTAGGTGATAAGGTAGGGAGCCCCGCCGTACCTGAGCCAGTTTGCGAAGGTACCCAGCCATTTTACCTTGTTGCCGAGGTTTCCCGCAATCTGCAGGGGAAACTGGAGGATGGAAGAAGCAAAAATGACGGGAATAACGCCGGAGGGGTTAATCTTGAAAGGAATGTAGGTGTTCTGGGCGCCGTACATTTTTCTACCTACCACCCGCTTGGCGTAATGAACAGGTATTTTCCGCTGCCCCCGCTGCTCATAGATTACAAGGGCTATGACCCCTATAAACATGCCGAATACAATGATAACAAATACCGGGTTCAGTTCCCGTAAGCGTATCTTGGTAATAAGCTGGTTTATGGCGTTCGGCATCCTCGCTACAATACCGGCAAAGATAAGCAGAGATATGCCGTTTCCTATTCCCCGCTGGGTTATCTGCTCCCCCAGCCACATGAGAAACATGGTACCCGTTGTAACCGTCACCATCGCTATTATCGTATAGGGTAGCCGGGCCATGGTGATGGCGTCCGGAATGGAATCGGCGTAGACGGTGACCACGTAGGACTGAATCAGACAAACCAGTACCGTCCCGTAACGGGTATACCGGTGTACCTTCTTTTTGCCGCCTTCCTCTTCAGACATTTTCTTGAAGCGGGGGAAGACCAGTAGAAGCAGCTGCATGATGATGGACATGGATATATAAGGCATGATGCCGAGCATGAATATGGAGAAGTTTGAAAACGCTCCGCCGGCAAAAAAGTCTATATATTCCACAAGCCCGAGGCCGCCTGTCGATTCCTGTGACATGAAATAATACTTGAGTGCGTTTATGTTGATGCCGGGTATAGGCAGGGTCGCCCCAAGCCTGAATATCACGAGCACCAACAGGGTGAAAAGGATTCTATCCCGGAGATCCTTTATCCGGAACATATCGATCAAGGCATTGCTGGCCATTTTATTCTACCTTCTTTGTCCGGGTTTCATCTTCGTCCCTGCCGGCAGCCGGGCCTGAGACCTTTCCGCCTGCTTTTTCAATTTTTTCTCTTGCGCTTTTGGAAATTTTTGAAAGCTTTACGACAAGCTTTTTGTCCACACTGCCCTCTCCGAGTATTTTTACGCGTTTGTCCCGTTTCTTTATAAGATCTTTCTTCAAAAGTGTTTCCATGCTGACAGTTTCTCCGTCAGCGTATTTATTATTCAGTTCGGAAAGATTGATGACGACATATTCCTCTTTAAAAGGGTAGTTCGAAAAACCCCTTCTGGCTACCCGCCTGAACAAGGGCATCTGTCCGCCTTCAAAACCCGGCCGGACACCTCCGCCGGAACGGGCATTCTGTCCGTTATTTCCCCTGCCGGAAGTGGACCCATGGCCGGAGCCCATGCCCCTGCCGACTCTCTTCTTTCGTTTTGTGGCACCCTTAGGTACTTTCAGCTGGAAGTTTTCCATTTATTCCGTCTCCTCGACACGGACCATGTGGGAAATGGTTCGAACCATAACCTGGATGGCCGCGTTATTGGGTCTTATTACGGTCTTATTAATTTTTCGCAAGCCCAGAGCCTGTGCAGTCTTTTTCTGATTCGGCTTTCGGCCGATGAGGCTTCTGGTAAGCGTTATCTTCAAATGTTCACCCATGGCTTACCCCCACATTTCCTTAATCGGCTTTCCCCGGTCCTTGGAAATTTTCCGTGCGTCCATCAGGTTTTCGACTCCGTTAAAGACGGCTTTAAGAATATTCATCTGATTTTTTGATCCGAGAGACTTGCTCAATATATCGTTTACCCCGGCTGCTTCCATGACCGCGCGCAGGGGCCCTCCGGCGATGATGCCGGTACCCGGCGATGCCGGCTTGAGTACAATCTTGGCGCTTTTGAAACGGCCGATTATTTCATGGGGTATGGTATTTTTCTTTACCGGCACGGTAAACATATTCTTCTTGGCCCTGTCTATACTTTTCCGGATAGCATCGGAAACATCGTTTGCCTTGCCGAACCCATAACCGACTTTTCCTTTCTTGTCGCCCACGACCATAAGCGC
>SPDA01000143.1 GCA_004525155.1 Spirochaetales bacterium | reverse complement strand
TGGACCTTTCAACGCCGCGCTATATAAGCCGGCCAGTGGTGAGGCAGTCCACCGCCGCGGGTCCCGCGCCCCAGACGTACGACGATACGTTGAGCGGCAAAGGGGAAAAGGAAAAGGCTTATGCTCCGGCGCCGGCGCCGGCTAAGCCATCGGCCTCGAGAGCGGCAGGCGGGGCAGGTGCCTTCGATGATTTCGGGGGCGGCTACGCCGAAGGAATGCCGGCCGAAGTTGATGAATACTTATCCGGCAGCGCAATAAGTACCGGCGTTTCGAGTTACGGAAGCCTGGAGAGCGCCGGCAGTTTCGTGCGTTACAGAATAAATATCCCCGTCAACCTGGCAAGGAGGGAGTCTGCCATGTTCCCCCTGGTGGACGGTACCGTGGCAGGAAAAAAGGTTTCGGTCTACGATGCTGCGGTGGACGCGAAAAGGCCTCTTCTCGGCGTGGAGATGAAAAACAGCACCCCCTTCAGCCTTCTGGCGGGCCCGATAACCGTTTTCGAGACCGGCGCCTATGCCGGGGATTCGCTTATAGAAGATCTTGTACCCGGCGGTGAAAGGCTGCTCACCTTTGCCGTGGACATGGAAACCGAAGTGGCGCCGGCGGCGGGACCTTCGTCGGAAACGATAATATCCATGACCCTGGCGAGGGGCATTTTCTACCTGAGCAAGTCGGCGCGGCAGGAACAGCAATACACGATTAAAAACAGCTCGGAAAAAGAGAAGGAAGTTATTATTGTCCGGCCCTTCGACTCATCCTGGAAACTCGTGGAGCCGAAGGAGAAACCGGAGACTACCCGCAACACCTACCGCTTCCGGGTGCCGGTTAAGGCAAACGGCAATGCGGAACTGAAGGTGGTGGAGGAAAAACAGCTGAGCCAGTCCTTCGGCCTCGTGTCCATGTCGGATTCCCAGCTAGTCTATTACTCCTCGGAGAAGGCGGCCAAGCCGGAACTGAAAAAGGCTTTTGCCGGCATCGTTGAGAAAAGAGCTGCCATGAAAGCGGTTACATCGGAGCGCGAACTCGCTGAACGGAAGATGAAACAGTACAAGGATGAACAGAGCAGGATCCGCAGCAACATGAATTCCATATCGAGCAGCTCCGACCTGTATAAAAAATACATGGGGATGCTCGAAGAACAGGAAAACGCCATAGCGAAACTTCTCGAAAGCATCGACGGCTTTTACGTAAGGGAGAAGGATCTTACCAAAGACCTGGAAGATTATATCGCCGGTCTGGAGATACGGTAGGGGGCGCCGCGGACCTGTCCCGGCCTCTGCCTTACATTATCCGGCAGGCTGCGGTACTATACCTATACCACGGCAAGGCTGCGGGTAATCTCTCCGATAAAGAGCCTGTGATAGTCTTTCTGCGGGTAGAGGGATTCTATATCCCTGTCCAGAAAACGGGAGTTGTCAAAATCCTGGGTGTACAGCTTTCTGCACAGAAGCACCAGCCTGGCCTGTTCAAACGTAACGGCTTTACCGTCCAGTTCCGCCGGGATCAAACCTGTCGCCTTTGCCTTGTCCGTATCCTTCCCCGAGTGAGAACCGCAGAAATCGAGAGCCTTCCTGTACTGTTCGGAAAAAAACGACAGGGTGAAATACTCCTGCGCATTGATAAATTTAAAAGTATGGCGTGTGGGCCTGACAAAACAGATCGCAACCTGCTTCTCCCAGAGAACGCCCAGAGTGCCCCAGGACGCCGTCATGGTGTTCCAGGATGATTGCGTTCCCGCGGTAATGAGCATCCAGTTTTCGCCTATTAGATTAAAAACATTATCTTTAATGTCCTCGGGTCTGATTTCCTTCCAGGGCGCCGCCATTGTGTGTACTCCTTCGCGATAGTCCGTGAATAATGCCATATCAGGGCCTGAAGAACAAGATGCCGTGAAACAGGATTTGCGGTACCTTAATCCGCTGTGCCGTGAACATGCAGGGCGGTGGGGAGCCTCCGGATCTCCGGCTGCAATGTGCCTGTTTCGCCGGCCGGATCTTTTATGCGCTTTAAAAGCAGTTCAGCGGCCTGCCTGCCTATTTCCTCCATCGGCTGGGCTACCGTAACCCTGGTAAACCCCAGGTAGGGAATGATGCCCATGTCGTCGAAGTTGGATATGTAGGGACCTGATGCGGGATTATACCTTACGTCCATGAGGTATTTGACGGCTCCGATGCTCATGTAATGGTTGGCGATAAATACATGTTCCGGCGGCTCTTTTAGATCCATGAGGGACTTCATGAGTTGATAGCCGCTCTCCATGTGAAAATCACCGAAACGGATAATTTTTCTGTCCGGCTTAAGCCCCTGTTTTTCAAGCGCCTTTTCGTATCCAGTGTAACGCTCGCGGGCGGAGGTAAGAGCCATATCGCCGCCTATAAAACCGAGACGCCGGATGCCGCTGGAAAGCAGGTAATCCGAGGCCCCGAAACTGCCTGCCGTATTATCCGCAAGCACCGCGTCGCAGGAAAAATCCTCTATCAGGCGGTCCACGAGAACAAGCGGAACGCCTTCATCCCGGGCCGCTGCGAGGCCGCCGCCCCTGCCGGAAACAGGTATGCAGATTATGCCGTCCACGCACTTCTGCAGAAAGAGCTGAATGTTCCGCCGTTCCCTTGCCTGGTTTTCGCTGTTGTTGCAGATGATGAGGCTGTACCCGGCTTCCGAGAGCCTCGATTCGACGCCAAGGGCCAGGGTCATGAAAAAGTCGTTGGCGATATCCGGCGCCGAGAACCCGACGGTCAGGGTGCGGTTCGTTTTAAGACTGCGCGCCACTGAATTCATCCGGTAGCCGGTTTTTTGAAGAACTGCGTTTACCCGGTTAACAGTGGTGTCCGAAATACGCGGGTCCCGGCTCAATACCCGAGAGACGGTGGATGCGGACACGCCTGCCATGTGCGCAATATCCTTAAGAGTCAGAGGCATAGCGGAAGTATAAAGGGACTGCGCCGGGGAGGCAAGCATCGGGCGGCCAAACAGGTGCTGCCGGCGGCAGAGCTGACCGGTTTAGTGATGGTCTTTACTAAAAATAAAAGCTGTGCTAAGGTAATTTGTCTTTTCAAGAGGGCGGCTAGCTCAGTTGGTTAGAGCACTTGCTCGACACGCAAGGGGTCGTAAGTTCGAATCTTATGTCGCCCACCTACCTAAAGCCCGGCTTTGTAACAAAATACAGAGCCGGGTTTTGTTTTTTCAAGCGGAAAATTAGTCAAGTAGTGAAAGCCGTTTACAGCTCCCGCAGAATTATCATCGCTGGAACATTTGATTGCGGCGGCATGGTAAGCGGTGAAACGGGCAAAGACTTTTGGAATAATGCAGTAGAAGGTATATTACGGAAGCGTGTTCAGGATATTCTTGAGGCTGATCAGGGTTAAAAGTCATGAAAATCTGTGTTAATTCTGCTGAATTATTATTATATTTGTAATAATTGAAGAGGAGAGTATCATGGTAACTATTAACCCCTATTTGAATTTCATGGGTAAAACGGAGGAAGTGTTTAATTTCTATAAATCCGTATTCGGCGGAGAGTTTTTAACATTCCAGCGCTTTAAGGACATGCCGGAAGGCAGCAGGCTGCCCAAAAACGAACAGGACAGAATAATGCATGTTTCATTACCGCTCGGAAAAGGTCCAGTCCTCATGGGCAGTGACGGATTGGAATCGATGGGACATTCCATAAGGACAGGGAATAATTTCTACATCATGATCAATGCGGAAAGCAAGGAAGAAGCTGATAGTCTGTATAATAAACTCTCTGCCGGAGGGAAAATAGAGATGGCCTTAGGCGATACCTTTTGGGGCGCCTATTATGGCAGTTTTGCTGATAAATATGGTGTCCAATGGATGATAAATTACGCCTATGAACAGCCGAAATGACGGTTCCTGAAGCCGGTGGTGCCTTGGTCCGGTCAAGGCACCTTCGAACAAATCTCCGTCAGCACCTTGCCCGTTGACTTCGGGTGGAGGAAGACGATTTTCATCCCATGAACGCCGTCCTTCGGTTTCTGATCGATTAGTTCTATACCCTTGCTCTCAAAGGTATAGAGGCTGGCAGAAACATCATCCGTTTCATACGCGATATGATGGATTCCTTCGCCCCGCTTTTCGATATGTTTTGACAGGGGACTGTCCGGTGATGAGGGCTCAAGGAGCTCGATTTTCACTTCCCCGATTTTGAAAATGGCAGCTTTCACTTTCTGTTCCGCAATCGTTTCTATCCCTAAGAATTCGAGATTCAGCACGTCCCTGTAAAATGGGATGGCCGCTTCCAGGGAATTGACTGCTATACCGATATGGTTGATTTTACTGACCATTATTTTCCCCCTGTATACTGTGCACAGAATATTATATGTTGCCGGGTTTGTAAAGCAGGCCTGACGGTATTGATGCTGAGTCCGCAACCGGCATAGAATGGCGGAATCATGAGTGAAGATCCTGAAGACCTGCTGTGGGAAAAAATAGCTGCCCTGGATGCTGAAGAGGCCTGCACGCGGACCCTGGCAGATTATGACAAGATCCGTGATGCATACATTCTGAAGATGTTTAATGCCGATATGGACCTTTCCCCAGGAAAAAAAACCATTACTGCAGCTACCGAAGAAGGCAGGCATCTCCTGGAAGGGCTCGGCGAATTTGCGGGGATCGGAGCGCTGCACTATCTGGTTTACGCGAAAGATCTGCCCCTTGCGGAGCGGCTTATACATCCGAAGGAGCTTCCCGGGGGGGAGATTTACCGCAAAGGAACGCACATGCTTCCTCTTGATCGCGTGTCGCGTTTATATGGTTCCGATACGGCGGGTTTTCTTGAAAAAGGAAAAACCTTGGGCGGTGTTCAGTATGACTGCGGAGACGCCGGCATTCTTATGTATGCTTTTCCGAGAATCCCGCTGGTGCTGGCCCTCTGGGCGGAAAGTGATGAGTTCCCGGCGGAGGCAACACTGCTCTTTGACTCCTCCTGCAGACACCATCTGCCAGGCGACATTATCTGGGCAGTTGCCATGATGAGCATCGAATTGTTCCTTCGTCCGGTATAAAAAAAAGGGGAGGAATTACTTCCTCCCCAAGGGGATGAAAAAGCTCTTCTAACAAGAACTCTTATTGGAGGCTAACGTACAATTCCCACCGAAATTTCCACGCCCTGGCGGAATACGCGGAAGGAGATTTCTGCGCCTGTTTTTTGACCCATGAGGGAGTAAAAATCCGCAGTTGAACCTATGTTCCTGTCGCCGATTTTCTCGATGACATCTCCCTGCCGCAGGCCCGCTATTTCCGAGGCACTTCCCTTGTCGACCGAGGCGATTACCACGCCTTTTACGCCGGCCGGCAGTGACAATGATTTACGGACATCGTCGTTTACATTGGCGATGTACATGCCCGGCCAGACCTGGCCCGCCTGTTTGGCTATTTCTTCTTCGGCAGCCCGAACCGCTATTTTTGCCGTCAGGTTTGTCTTTGAACCTGCACGGATGATATCGAAAGAGGCCCTGTCGCCGGGTGAGAGATTACCGATCATCTGCAGCAGCTGGTTTGAATTTTTTACCGGTGTGCCGTTCAGCGCGGTAACAAAGTCGCCGGGAACAATGCCTGCCAGGTCCGCGGGTGATCCCCTGAAAATATTGTAGATAAACGCGCCGTTCGCACCTGCAAGTTTCATATCCGCGGCCAGATCATCGGGTACGCTTCCTATGGAGGCGCCTAGCCAGCCGTATTCGATTTTTCCCTTGCTGATAAGCGATTCAATGTCCTTTTTAGCGGTGTTGATGGGAATAGAGAAACCTAGACCTATATTGCCGCCGGAATTGGAGGCTATCCAGCTGTTCATGCCGACAACTTCTCCATTAAGATTTACCAGTGCTCCTCCGGAATTGCCCTGGTTTATGGCCGCATCCGTCTGGATATAGTCGGTAAAGTCGGCAGTGCCGGCCCCGGGTATGGAATTTCTTCCAAGAGCGC
>SPDA01000037.1 GCA_004525155.1 Spirochaetales bacterium | reverse complement strand
CCGCAGTGGGAGAACATGCGCAGTTCCTGCAGTATGTACCAGGTTTCGGGATCTTTTTTATACTGCGGATACAGTTCCGTGGTATCGAACGTTGAAAGTTCGAGCTTGTACTCCTCTTTTCCCGGGATAAGGCTGTGACTCAAATCGACAATTCTGCCCCGTATCATACGCTCTCCACGTACCCGATAACGGCGCCCGGAGCCAGGCTGTCGCCTTCCGAAGCCGCAATGTCTCCAAGCGTACCGTCCGCGAGGGCCTCGATTTCAATAACCCCCTTGTCCGCCTCCACCTCCGCCAGCACTTCACCCTTTTTCACGCGGTCACCCGCTTTTTTGAGCCAGGAGCGCAGGCTTACGGCCGTCCCCAGTTCCTCCGAAGCAGGCACCATCACCGGTACTTTCATTCCTTCCTCCTCAGCATGTTTTCGGTTATCCGGTTAATCCCGCCGTAATCGATTTTCTTTTTCACTTTTTTGGCGGTAAGAACGAACAGCATATCTATTATGCACATCTGCGCTATCCTGGAGGACAGGGCCGCCACTTTTACCCTGCTTTCCCTGAAGGATGTGCAGAAAAAAACCCCGCAGGCCTTGTCGAGCGGCGAACCTTTGTAGTTCGCGATTCCCAGGGTTTCCGCCCTACCCGAAGCGGCCAGTTCCACGGCCTTGACGGTTATATTCGTGCGTCCGGAATGGGAAATTCCTATTATCACGTCCTTTTCCGTAAGCAGGGAAGCGTGGAAGAGGATATCCGCGGGGTCCGTATAGCATACGGCATTAAGCCCCAGCAGGGAAAACCGCATGGCAGCATCCCTGCCGATGGTTCCCGAACTTCCCAGACCGGTAATGACGATTTTGTGCGCGGAAGCGAGCTTTCCTGAAGCCCTGCCGGCCAGGGAAATATCCAGCAGGGACAGGGTATCCTGCAGACTGCTTATATTGCCGGCGAAAACTTTCCCCGCCAGTTCCGCATCCGAGTCGTCATCGCGCATTGCCGCGAAAAATTCATTCTCGCCGCCCCCGCTGTTCGCAGCACAGGCCACCCGGAATTCGCTGTAGCTCCCGCAGCCGATTTTACGGACGAACCTGCTCACCGTTGCTGCGCTCACCCCGGCCCCTTCGGCTATGTTGAACACCGAATCAAAGGGAACCCGATCGATGTTTCCAAGGATGTAGTCCGCCACCTTCCGTTCGTTTCGTGACAGGTTTTCATGGATTGCTTTGATTACTGCCGTTATGTTTTTCATTTGAAATTTTGTTTCATTTTTATAGGATATTTTTACAAATTTATTTCATTAATGTCAACAGAAAACCGCGGCGCCGGAATTCTAACTGCCGCCGAGAATTCCGGGCAGGGACAGGAACAGGAGCAGGTACACGGGCAGCACCAGAAGATAGAAAATGTACGTGACAAGAATCACGAAAGCGACCTTGTTCTCGTTGATGCCGGCCCGGGAAGCCATTAAGGACAGATTGGTGGCAGGCGGGCTGCCCGATTCAAGAAAAATCACGAAACACTGGGCGGGCGAAAACCCCGCAGGCCTGAAAATCAGGAAATATGACAGGAAAAACACCCCGGGCATAACGAGAAAACGCATCCCCATGACCGGCAGGGCAAGCTTCATGAATCCTTTCCATGTTCCCCTGTCCACCTTCAAATCCGCAATCATGGTGCCGAGACATACGAGGATGAGGGGTATGGCGATGTTTCCGAAACGCGAAAGAGCAATGTACACGTGATAGACAGGAAGCCGTTCGTCTAAGAGGATTGTCCGCATGCCCGGCAGAAGAAACAGAAGACCGAGCACAATGCCCACCACCGGCGGGGAAAGCATTTCCTGCAGCTTCGGCCGCCTTCCCCTGCCGGTAACGAGATAATTCCCCAGGGTCCAGAGCAGGGGACTCTGGCATAATACGTAGAGGCTTATGTAGAAGGAGGGAATTCGCGTGCCGAAATAGGCATACAGTACAGGCATGGTAAGCGGCATAATCTCGACAATGGACAGGGGGATGTACCCGGCGTTGTTGAATCCGGAGAAAGCCGATATGAGGCGCTTGTCGCTGCGGTCCGAGGCAAGAGGCATGGCCGCCAGCCGTGATAATCCCAGGCCCGTGAAGATCATGCCGATGGCAGCGGCGAAAAACATCCAGCTTTTGCCGAGTTCCGTGTAATCGGTTTTTGACACGATAATAAACAGGTAGATGGGCAGGGCGAGACGGATAAGGAAAGTACTGAGCGTGGTGAAAAAGTTTTCGGGCCACTTGCCGTATCTTTTAAGAATCCAGCCGATGGAAATAAGCGTGATAATCTGCAGCAGGGTGTAAAACACGGGGACGTAATACTTAAACATCCCGTGCATAGTAACGGAAATTCAGCAGTGGTTCAATCACGTCTTTTTTTAAACAATCCCCGGTAGCGCTGGACATAACCGCAGTCCGCAGGCAGATAGGACGCGAACAGGGCGTGGATTATCGTCATTTTCCTGCAGTCCCCGCAGACCCTGAAACGGCTCTCATAGACTTTGCAGTGCCGGGTCTTCGTATCGAGATGCCGGCAGGGCGAAGAAAGGTCCGTATACAGGCTGAAAATGCCGGTATACCGTTTTTCATAACAGCAGACACCGCACTGCCTGCACAGGCTTTCCCAGCGCAGTGCGGAAGCCCTGCGGGCGGAGGTCCGTGCATTCAGGCTTTTCGCGGATTCGCCGGCCTTCATGAGGCGACAGTGCGCGCAATGCAGGATAGATTCAATAATTCCATAATCTTATTATGCTTGAAAAGTTCCGCATATTTCAAGGCTGTCATGCCCGGGCTGTCTAAAAAATGCCGCCGGAGACCCTGCCGACCCTTACCGGTTGAGCCGGATAAGATTATCCACCTCCAGGGTGTAGGCGCCGAATTCCTCCTGTACCCTGCCCTGGACGAGAAACCCGGCCCCGTATTCCAGGACCGCAGCCAGGCGCTCATAGGAATCAGGGAAAAGAACGGTCTCAAAAAGACCGAAAGGGTCCTCGAAACTCACGAAACTCATGTACTGTTTTTTCCGCGTGGAAACCTCCTTCCCCGCGATATAAAGGCCCGGGATGCAGACGCGCCGTCCCAGGCAGTGCCGGAGATTCCGCGAATCGATGCACTCCGGCAGATTGAGGCGCCCCAGGATTCCCTTTACCCTGGGCAGGAGAACACTTAAAGGGTGCACGGATATCACGGCCCCCAGGGTTCTTACCTCGTCCAGGAGCTTGACGCGGGAAGGATAGTCCGCGACTGCCGGCACCGGCGGAAAATCGAAAAGCACGGCCTGCGGCGGCGGACGGCCCGCCGCGGCTGAGCAGGTCTTGAGATAACCGCGGCGTTCCTGCAGCTGCACGTCTGCGCGCCGCGGAAAGCTGTCCTGGAGGAGCGTTCCGCGTTCACGGAGATAAAAGAGGGCCCAGAACATCTGGGGCCTGGAAAGCCCTCCGCTTATGCCGTCCAGGCTGCCGGAGCGGATAAATATGCGCATGCAGGAGGGGGGAGGGTCGAGACGCCGGGTAAAATCCGCCATGTCCGCGTAATCTCCCCGCTTTTGCCGGTCGCCGATAAGGGCGGACACGATGTCTCCGTGGACTTCCTTGAGCTGGCTCAAGCCCAGCCGCAGGGCCTTTTCGCCGGAAGGCAGAGTCTCCAGACTGTGCCGCAGGCCGCTCCTGTTCACGTCGGGCCCGAGGATCCGGAAACCCAGGCGCCGTACGGCGTTAAGGTAGACCTGTTCCGTGTAAAAGCCCCCGTGGTTGTTGATGACGGAGGTGAAAAACTCGAGGGGATAATAGCGCTTTACCCAGGCCAGCTTGTAGGACACCAGTGCGTAGGACGCGCTGTGGGCCTTGCAGAAGGAATAGCCGTCAAAGGAGAGTATCATGTCCCAGAGTTTTTCGAGCACCTCCTCCGTTACTCCCCTTTCCCTGCCGCCCTCGAAAAACCGCCCCCTGTAGCATTTGAGCCGTATTTCCCGGTCCTTCTTCGACAGCGCCTTCCGGAGCCCGTCTGCCTCTTCCGGGGCGAAACCGGCCATGGCAATGGATACCCGCGCCACGTCCTCCTGGTACACCATTATCCCCAGGGTTTCCCGCAGGGTTTCCTCCACCAGCGGGTGGACGGGGTCCCAGGCTCCGCCCCTCAAACGGCGCACAAACTCGGTTATGAAGCGGTTGGCAGCGGGCCGGATGATGGAGCTGGCAATGACGAGATGTCCGAAATCTCCCCGGCCCATCTTTGTAAGGAGCTGCCTGGTGGCGGGGGATTCCACGTAAAAAACACCAAGGGTATCGCCTTTTTCTATAAGTTCCCTGGTTTTCACGTCCTGCAGAGGGCTGAAGCCCTCCCACAGGATCTGCCGGGGCGCATCACGGTTGATGAGGTTAAGCGCGTCCCGCAGAACGCCCAGGGACCTGTTGCCGAGGAGGTCGATCTTGACGAGCCCCGCCTCTTCCGTCGCGTCTTTCTCCCAGGCAATAACGGGAAAACCCGTATCCGCCGGTTCCAGATGGGTGTAATCGGTTATGGGGCCCGGAGTGATGACCACTCCCCCGGGATGGGAACCCAGGTGCCTCGGCATGCCCCTCAGCCGTTCCGCGGCCGTTATGAGGTACCGGGGTATCCTGTCAGTTTCGCCGGTACGGACGAGTTTTATCAGCCTGCCTGTCTCCTCCTCCGTAAGCCCCGCTGCCCTGGCAGGCTCCCGCAGGGACGAGCGGGGGCCGAAGGTTACATGATCCGCAACCATCCCCGCCCTGCCCCTGTACGTCCCGAACACGTAGGCCAGCGCCTTTTCCCGCTCGTCCCAGGGAAAATCCTCGTCTATGTCAGGAGGATCCTTCCTGCCCATGTTGAGGAAGCGTTCAAAGAACAGATTGTGGGAAAGCGGTTCCACGTGCGTAATCCCCAGAAGGTAGGAAACGATGCTGGAGGCGGAACTTCCCCTGCCGCAGGTCCTTGGGCATCGGCGGACAATGTCCTCCACCACCAGGAAGTAGCTGGAAAAGCCCTTGACCCTGATTATGCCGAGTTCGTAAAAAAGGCGGTCGATCACGTCTTTTCTCCCCTTGCCGTAACGCCGCAGAATGCCCCGGAAACAGAGGCTCTTGAGCTGCGCGAAGGCCTCCTCTTCCGTCAGGCCGCCGAAGGCGGGAAAAACGTACGAACTCCGGCGGATGCGGCGGGCATCGAGGGATTCGGCGAGAACTTCGGCATGGTACAGGGCGTCAGGCACGGAGGAAAAGAACCGCTCCATGTCCTCCCCTCCGGCGGTAAAAGCGTCACACCTAAGCATCTCCTCCTTTTTCGTCACTGCCTCAACCGTCGTGTTGAGGTCGATGGCCCGGAGGAGCCTGTACAGTTTTCCGTCTTCCGGGGAATGGTACACGGCGTCGTTTACCGCCACGAGGGGCAGTTTCCGCTCCCTGGCCCACCTCACCATGCCGGAGAAAGGCCTGCCCCAGGGCAGGGCGGCGTAGAGATCGCGGCCCCTTCCCGACAGCCGCTCCAGCACCTCCTGCCTGTGGGACAGGACAGAGACATCCTCCCAGCCTTCCCGGACAAGATCCTCCACGGGGTCGTACCAGGCCTCTCCCTCAGGGTTCGATCCCGCTGTTTTACCCGCCTGCGCCAGCTTCCTGCGCCTATACTCATCCGCAAGGACCCGGACAAGAATCCGGTTGATGCGTGCAAAACCTTTACGTCCTTTCCAGTACAGGGTGCAGAGCGGGTCCCCGGCGGGGGCAATGACAACCCCGGACACGGGCTTGATGCCGTACCGCTCCGCAGCCGCGATAAAACGGATAAGGCCGTAGAAATTGTTCCAGTCCGCCATGCCCAGAATCCGGTATCCTTTTTCCGCGGCAGAAGCACAGAGCTCCTCCGGGGAAACGCAGCCCTTAAGCAGGGAAAAATACGAGCGGCAGTGGATGGGATGATAGGCGAACTGAGCGGTTTTCATAACTACTTAACATTTGTATAGCAGTTATGAAAAATATGCAAGAGGTTCCGGGAAACCGCGGATGAAACGTTTTAGCCGTTATTGTCCTTGTAGATATCGATGACCCTGGAAAAGGATGAATTTTCCTTTTTTAATTCCTTGGACCCCCGGGTTATCTTGCACAGACTTAAGCCGAGACGGCTCGCAATCTGGCGCTGGCTTACGCCCTCGTCTATAAGACGCACCAGGGCCCACCTGGAGGATACCTCCGCGAGCTCCTTTTTCGTGAGAAGGCTGTTCAGAAAATCCTCAATGAGGAGCGGATCCCTGACTTTTGACACAGCGTCACAAAGTTCTTTCAGGGCCCCGGGAAATACTTTAACCGTCTGAGACATGATATCACCATGATAGGTAAGGGAAGCCGTCTCGTCAAGGCGCCGGCATAGTGACGAGATGTTTATATTCATGTATAGTCTGGCTGTGGAACAATATACCATCGAAGATTATATGCGTTGCAGGACCTGCGGTGAATATTTTCTGAAAAAGGAAGCTGTCAATTCGGTTTTCTGTTCCAATTTCTGCACGCGGAAATATACCAGATGCCTAAACTGCGGCGCCTTTTTCATAAAAAACAGTTCCCAGACGGAGGACATCTGTTCCCCGGAGTGCGCGGAACAGATAGGTTACACTCCGGACGAAAAATTCCTGATTCAATTAAAAGGAGCGGTCAAATGAAATTAGTTTTCCTTGGGCCTCCCGGAGCGGGAAAAGGCACCTCAGCGGCGCTGCTGGCAAAAGAGTCGGGAATTCCGCATATCTCAACGGGCGATCTGTTCAGGAGTCATATAAAAAACATGACGGACCTGGGTAAGCGGGTAAAAGCCATCCTCGACAAGGGCAACCTCGTTCCGGATGAAATAACCACGGAAATTGTCAGGGAGAGACTTGACCGCGGTGATACGGGCAAAGGCTTCATTCTCGACGGGTACCCGAGAACCATCCCGCAGGCCGAAGCCCTCGCCTCCATGAGATCGATTTCCGCGGTGCTTCTCTTCAATCTTTCGGAAGAGGAAATAATTAAAAGGCTCTCCGGAAGGCGGGTGGCCCCGTCATCGGGCAGGATCTATCACATAATCTTCAATCCCCCGAAACAGGAAGGCAAATGCGACGAATCCGGTGAAGACCTCATAATCCGGCCGGATGACCGGATAGATGCCATTAAAAACAGGCTTGAGGTGTACATCCGCCAGACGGAACCGCTCATAGCCTATTACAGGGAAAAAGGGCTGCTGAAGGATGTGGATGCGTTCCCTCCCCGCGAGGAAGTGTATGCCGCGGTTCGGAAAATTATCGGGATAGTTTAAGGGTTTTCGGCAGCGGATTTCAGGAATATATCGTTTAACTGAAGTTCGAACCTCGACGGTATCATTATCTCCCGGATGCTCTCCAGGGCGTAGTCATCCGTCATGCCGGCGATATAATCCAGCACAACAGTTTCCGCCTCCGCCGCCTCCGATTCGTAGAAAGCGCGCATCTTTCCGCAGAAGTCCCCGAACCGAACGGCCAGGAGATTTCCCTCGCTCCGGTAGGCGGGACTGTCGTACCGGAACTTTACGAAGAGTTCCAGAAGGTAGGAAAAGAGGGTTGAAAGAATCCTGAAAAGGAATTTTGAAACGCTTGCGAAAACCTCGTGCCGATAGATAGCCCGGTAATTGAACGTTTTAAGCGCAAGGAGCGCTCCGAAAATCCTGTCCGAAAAGCCGATGGCGTCCAGGTCGGGAGAACGGGTTATTATGTCATTGACCAGCGTGTCTATGATATCGCTGTTTGTGGTTCCCAGCACCTTCGCCACTTCCTCCGGCACATCGCTTATCCGTATAAGCTTGAGCTGCAGCGCATCTTCCATGTCCCTTCCCAGGTAGGCGATTTTATCGCTCATGCGGACCACCGCCCCTTCCCATGTGGATGGATACAGGTCCCTGACACCGGCCCCCCCCGCGTCTCCGGGCCCCAGGTTTTTAAGGCTGAAATCCGGTTTTATGACCTGTTCAAAGCGCTCGCCGCAGTGCGAGGCTATGCCGTCCCGTACAGCATAGGTCAGGTTTATCCCCCGGCCGTAGTTTATCAGGCAGTCCACCACCCGCAGGGCATACTGCTCATGAATGAAGCCTCCCCGGTCTTTCAGCAGGGAGGATACGATGCGCTCACCCTCGTGACCGAAAGGAGGATGCCCCAGATCATGCCCGAGACTTATGGCCCAGGCCAGGTCCCCGTTCAGGCCCAGGGCCCTGCAGATAGTGGCGGACACGGTTGCCACGTGCATGACGTGTTCGATCCGCGTGCAGATATGATCGTTTTTGGGGGAGAAAAACACCTGGGTCTTGTGCCTGAGCCGCCGGAAAGGGTAGGAATGAATGATGGCGGTTGTGTCACGGAAATAATGCCCCCGGATGTCCTCCTCCCTGGGGTGGAGGCGCTTTTTCAGATCCTCTTCCGGCAGGCTTCGGCTAAAATTCGTCAATGCCGTATTCCTTTATCTTGTTGAAAAGGGTCCTGCGCGAAATCCCCAGATCGTCTGCAGCCGCTGTTCTGTTCCCCTCCCGGCGGTAGAGGGCCTTTATGATCGCTTCTTTTTCAATTTCTTTCATGGTTTGCTGCATGTCGGTTTTTGCGCCCTTTCCCCGGGGCTCTTCCTGTTTTTCACCGGTCCCCGGCAGGGAAAAATCAGCGGGACCCAGGGTCTTTCCTTCCGTCAGAATAATAGCACGTTCCAGCATGTTCTCCAATTCCCGGATGTTGCCCGGGAAACTGTAGGACATGAGGGCCGCCAGGGCCTCCCCGGTAAGTCCATCCACCTTTTTCTTGAGCCGGCCGCAGAGCAGGGCCGTCAGGTGACGTACGAGACCGGGAATGTCTTCCCTGCGTTCCCTTAAGGGGGGCAAAGACACGCGGATTACATTGAGCCTGTAAAACAGGTCCTCGCGGAAAGCGCCTTCCCGGACGCGGACCTCAAGGTCCCTGTTGGTGGCCGCCAGAATCCGCACGTCCACTGGCACCTGCTTGAGCCCTCCCAGGTGCTGAATCCGCCGCTCCTGGAGGAGCCGTAAGATTTTCACCTGCAGGGGCATGGCCATGTCTCCGATTTCATCGAGAAAGAGCGTGCCGCCCGCCGCCACTTCGGCCAGCCCTTCCTTCCTTCTGTCGGCTCCCGTAAAGGCCCCGCGCTCATAACCGAACAGCTCGCTTTCGAGCAGGTCCCCGGGCATGCCGCCGATGTTGATAGGAATAAAAGGACCTGCCGACCTTGCGGAAAGCGCATGGATACGCTTCGCATATACTTCCTTGCCCGTGCCGCTCTCTCCTGTTATGAGAATCGTGGAATCCGTGGGAGCCGCCTTCCGTATGAGCGTTTCGAGGTCCCGCAGGCGCGGACTGCCTGTGCCGGTGAATACCGGCTCCGCCGATATCCTGCTGTCGAGAATGATAGCGGCCGCCGCCCTCCTGCGCTCTTCTCCAGCCCTGCGCAGTTTAATAAGGAGCTCCTCGGGGTTGAAGGGTTTTACCAGATAATCGAGGGCGCCGAGCTTCATGGCTTCCACCGCGTCCCGCACTTCGCCGAAGGCGGAGATCATTATTACCGGCAGGGAGGGGCCCTCCTCCTTGAGCCAGGTGAGCAATTCCATGCCGGTCAGCCCCGGCATTTTGAGGTCTATAACCGCGGCGTCATAAACGCCGTTAAGGAGCATCCGCTGGGCCGAAAGGCCGTTCTCCGCGAGCTCCGTGGAAATGCCCTCGAGAGTAAGGTATTCCGCTATCGATTTGCGGATATT
>SPDA01000256.1 GCA_004525155.1 Spirochaetales bacterium | reverse complement strand
GGGCAGCCGGCGCCGATATCCGGCCGGATTTTCGTACAATATACGCATTCTGTCCAGGTGCCTTGTTCCTGCATGGTATTTATTCTCCCCTTTTTTATTGTGCTTTACCTGCCCGCACATGTCAAGAATTTACTTTGTTAACATTGTTCATTATGAGCGAAATGATGAAATTAAATGATTTATACTTGCACGGCTGCGCCGCTACTGATTATTGTGTCCCTAAGGAGGCCGGAATATATGATTATCTACAAAAAGGGCGGCCACAGGCTTTTTGAGCAGGATCCGGAGACAGCCGAAACTGTTTCACACATGCTTACGGACCTGGAGAAAAACGGCATGGATGCCGTCCGAAAATACAGCGCCAGGTTCGATGAATGGAACCCTGAAAGTTTCGAACTCAGCGAAAAGGAGGTAAGCGGGGCGATAGACAGCCTTGATCCGCAGATCATCGACGATACCGATTTCTGCCAGGCTAACGTTAGACATTTCGCCGAGGCGCAGTATAAAACGCTGCTCCCACTCGAAATTGAGACCATGAAAGGCGTCATCCTGGGTCATAAACATATTCCGGTAGGCTCGGTCGGCTCCTACATACCGGGAGGCCGTTACCCCATGTTCGGTTCTGCCATGATGAGTATCATTCCCGCCAGGGTGGCAGGGGTAAAAACTGTCCTGGCTTTTACTCCGCCCGTGAAAGGCAGGGGCTTCTATCCTGCCACGGTAAACGCGGTTAAAAAGGCGGGGGCAGACAGAATCTTCATTCTCGGGGGCGTACCCGCCTTCGCTATGGCAGCCTTCGGCATGGGCGTTGTCGATCCTGTGGATATGCTCTGCGGCGCCGGCAACAAGTACGTGGCGGAAGCGAAGCGGCAGCTTTTCGGGAGGTGCGGCATCGATCTTCTGGCGGGGCCGACGGAAATAATGGTGATTGCGGATGATTCCGCCGACCCGGCGCTTGTTGCCTGCGACCTCCTGGGGCAGGCGGAGCATGACCCGAACAGCGGTGTGGCCCTTGTCTGCATGAGCGAAACGTTTGCAAAGGCCTGTACCGGGGAACTTGATAAACAGCTTGCGGCGCTGCCTACCCGGGATGTGGCGGAAGTTTCATGGAAGAATAACGGCATCATCTATATTGTCGCCGGCAGGGAGGAAGCGGCAGCGATAAGCGACGATTACGCGCCTGAACACCTGGAACTGCATGTGCGCGAAACCGGTTATTATCTGGAAAGACTTAAGAATTACGGCTCCCTTTTCATCGGAGAGGAAACGACTGTAGCCTACGGGGACAAGTCAATCGGCACCAATCATATTCTCCCCACAAGCCGCGCGGCGAGGTATACGGGCGGTCTATGGGTGGGGAAATTCCTCAAGACGGTGACGTATCAGAAAATGACGCCGGAAGCGAGCCGGCTCACGGGCGAGGTTACCCTAAGGCAGTGCGCCGTGGAAGGGATGGCTGCACACGGAATTACGGCGGAGGTCCGTGTAAAACGGTATACTGACCGGCATTGACAAAACCTCCAAAATTGTGCATGTTATTCGCACCTTTTTCATGGTGGCTATAGCGCAATGGTAGAGCACCAGATTGTGGTTCTGGATGTTGCGGGTTCGAATCCCGTTAGCCACCCGTTTGTGTTGTTTGCCGGACGCGGCAGCGTTTCGCGCCTGTAGCTCAGCTGGATAGAGTGGCGGACTTCGAATCCGTAGGTCGCAGGTTCGAATCCTGCCGGGCGCATTGAGAACATGGAATGCCGCACGTATTCCGTTATATATGGTGGAGTTTGCACAGCAAACTTGATACAATTATGGAGTTTGCGTTGCAAACTCCCTGCTCAAGGGGAAAATTGAAAATTTTCCCCTTGAGCAGGGCCGTTAGCTCAGATGGTAGAGCAGCAGACTCTTAATCTGCGGGTCGAAGGTTCGATCCCTTCACGGCTCATCAGACAGGATGGAATTTGTTCGTGCTTGACATGAGAAAATGTATAGATTATAGTGTTTGCGAGAGTGGTGAAATTGGCAGACACGCTAGACTTAGGATCTAGTGCCTTCGGCGTAAGGGTTCAAGTCCCTTCTCTCGCACTCCTTGGGTCCGGAAGGATGCGGTTAAAGGGTCAAAGCCTTTAAATGGAATGAAGGCGGGTGTGCCTTGTGCGCTGCGTTTAAATTGCGGGAGTAGCTCAGTGGTAGAGCGCGACCTTGCCAAGGTCGATGTCGCGGGTTCAAGCCCCGTCTCCCGCTTACACGCAAAATCGAAGCGATCCTAACAGGATCGCTTTTTTATTTATAAAACCGAGGTAAATCATGATTGCGAATAAGGAAATTGAAAGGCTTCCCCAGTCCGCTGTAAAACTCAGCGTGACCATTGAAAAAGATGCGGTCCGTGCCGAGTACGGAGATTTGCTGAAAAAATACAGCAAGACCGCGAAGCTTAAAGGCTTCAGGCCGGGGCACGTACCCGGGGATATCCTGGAAAAGAAGTACGGCGACAGCCTCAAGCACGAAGCCTCCGCTAACATCATGGAAAAGGCGCTTAAAGATATCTTCGAGCAGATAGATGAAAAACCTTTACCCTATGTAACCCCCGAACTGCAGGGTGATTTCACCCCGGATCTCGACAAAAACCTTGAATTTGCCGTGGTGTACGATGTTTTTCCGGAAGTGACCGTGGGCGAATACAGGGGGCTTTCCGCGGAAGAGGCGGATGTCGAAATTTCCTCCGAAGATGAACAGCGGGAGATTGATATCCTGAGAGAGCAGAATGCCCTGGTGGTGGATAAAAAGGAAGACACCGTGGCTAAAAACGATATCGTCACCATAACCTATTATGAGGTCGACGAGGGAGGAAAAGAAATCCCCAATACGAGAAGGGAAGGCTTCGTTTTTACGGTGGGTACCGGCTATAACCTCTACAAGCTGGACGACGACATTGTGGGCATGAAAAAGGATACGGAAAAAGTCATTGCCAAGGATTTTCCCGAGGATTTCGAGTATGAAATTCTCCGCGGTAAAAAAGTGACCCTCAAGGTTACCGTTACCGCTCTCAAGGAGAAACAGCTGCCGGAAATGGACGACGAGCTTGCCCAGGATATAAGCGAAAAATACAAAACTCTGGCCGATTTGAAGGCCGATATACGGCAGAAACTCGAGGAAGTACTCAAGAACAGGCTGAAATCGGAGAATATAAGCGCTCTTATAAAGAAGGTCGTGGATGCCTCGGAAGTGGATCTGCCCAAATCCATGGTGAGCCTCGAGCTCGATCAGATGTGGCACAATTTTGTCTCCCGCCTGCGGGGTACCGAAGAACAGGTGGAAGCCCTTCTCGGCAGGGAAGGCAAGTCGAAAGAGGAATTGTTCAAGGAATGGACACCCGCAGCCGAACGAAGCGCGAAAACCGAGCTTGTCATACATAAAATGATTGAAAAGGAATCCCTGGTAATTACCGATAATGAGATTGAAGATGAACTCAAGCGGGAAGCGGAATCGTCGAATACTCCTCTCGAGGAACTCAAGGCCCAGTACGAAAAGGAAAGGGTACGCGATTACCTCGTTGAAGAGATGAAAAAACAGAAATTATACGATATTATTATAACTGCGGCATCGATTACAAAAGGCGGGAAGCGTAAATTCATGGACGTGATGGGTAATAATAAGTAAATTAGACTAATTATAGGGGTTTACAATGTTTGAAAAAATGCACAACCTGGTTCCCATCGTTATAGAGCATACCGGCCTAGGGGAAAGGTCTTACGATATTTATTCCCGTCTGCTCAAGGACAGGATAGTCTTTATTGACGGGGAAGTGATGGACCTGACCGCAGACCTTATCGTTGCCCAGCTTCTTTTTCTTGAATCACAGGATCCGGAAAGGGATATAAGTCTGTACATAAACTCGCCCGGCGGGAGCGTAACCGCGGGGCTTGCCATTTACGACACTATTCAGTACATCAAACCCGATGTGCAGACCATTTGTCTCGGCCAGGCCGCGTCCATGGGCGCCCTGCTTTTAGGATGCGGTTCCAAGGACAAGCGTTTCGCGCTTCCCTCCGCAAGGATACTCATCCATCAGCCCTGGGGCGGCGTACAGGGCCAGGCGAGGGACGTAGGAATCCAGGCAAAGGAAATCTTAAGGATTAAAAAACTCATCACCTCATATTTTGCCGTGCATACGGGGAAAGAGGAGGATGCGGTTGCGAAGGACCTGGAACGCGACTTCTACATGTCCGCCGAAGAAGCGGTCGCCTATGGGCTGGTAGATAAGGTTCTTACAAGGGGGAAAGACGATGTCCAGGGGAAAAAGTGACAACATGAAATCCTGTTCCTTCTGCGGCAAAAGCTCTGAAGCCGCCAGAAGGCTTATAGCCGGACCCGGTGTGTTTATCTGCGATGAGTGCGTCAATGTCTGTAAAAAAATACTGGACGAAGAAGACGATATACTCACCTCCGAATTTATGGAGGAAGTGCCCATCCCCAGGGAAATAAAGGATTATCTGGATGAGTATGTCATAGGCCAGGAGCAGGCGAAAAAGGTGCTTGCCGTTGCCGTATACAACCATTACAAACGCATAGCCCTGAAG
>SPDA01000227.1 GCA_004525155.1 Spirochaetales bacterium | reverse complement strand
TCTCGCAAACATGAGTCATGAAATACGTACCCCCATCCATACCATGATAGGTATGAACGAACTTCTCCTGGAAACGAAGCTCGACCCGGAACAGCAGGAATACGCCGCCCAAATCCGCTTTTCCGCGGAAGTTCTTTTAAGCCTGATTAACGATATTCTCGATTTTTCCAAAATCGAGGCCGGCAAGCTTACCCTCGAGACCATACCATTCGATATCTGGAAGATGACGGAAGAAGCCATGGACATGGTTTCTCTGGAGGCGCACAAGAAAGGCCTCGAAGCCGGCATCTATATCGCCTCCGACGTACCGCGGCATGTAAAAGGCGATCCCGTGCGCCTTCGGCAGATAATTATCAATCTCTTCAACAACGCTGTAAAATTCACGAAAAGCGGAGAAATAATCGTATCCATAGGTATGGCTGAAAAGTCAAACGGGCAGGCCCTGCTCAAATTCAGCGTCAGGGACACTGGAATCGGCATACCGCAGGAAAAAGTCAATCATCTGTTTCAGGCCTTTTCCCAGGTGGATACTTCCACCACCAGAAAGTTCGGAGGCACGGGCCTGGGGCTTTCCATTTCCAAGAACCTTACCCGCATGATGGAAGGAAAAATCGGGGTTGAAAGTGAATTCGGCAAGGGCTCCACCTTCTGGTTTACCGCCCTTGTAGAAATTGATGATGAGGCCATGAACGGAAGAGAACTTGTATCTTTTAACGCACCTGTGCTGGTAACGGACGACAATGCCTCTGTCCGCAATATTGTGGCTTCCTATCTTTCCAGCTGGGGCTGTTCGGTAACAGCTGTTCCGGACGGCCGGGAGGCTCTTGATAAACTCAGAAAAGCGGCATCCTCGGGCCGCCCTTTCAAGGCATGCGTCATAGACTTGCTCATGCCCGGCATGGACGGCTGGCAGCTCGCCAGCGAGATAAATGCCGACAAGGACATCAATTCCACCAAGCTCGTCCTGCTCAGCCCAGCTGGTAAAAGCGGTGATGAGGCGAAGATGAAGCTGCTTGGCTGGTATGACGCTTATCTCAACAAACCTACGCGGAAAATGGAGCTGTATGCCTGCATGCGCAAGGTGTTGAAAGAAGAAGTGGACCTGGAAGCAGTGGAGGAACTGGAAGCGGCGGAAGAGCTTCCCGAATCAAAATCCGTCCCCGTTTCGACAGGTCCAATTCTCATCGCCGAGGACCACGAAGTAAATCAGATTCTTTTCAAAACGATTCTTGAAAACCTTGGCTATCCGGTCATGGTCGCTGATAACGGCGCCGAGGCTGTCAAGGCTGTAGAAAAGAACACATTTTCACTCATTTTCATGGATATCCAGATGCCGGAAATGAACGGCTACGAGGCGACGGAAAAGATACGGTCCATGGGCGTCAAAACTCCCATTGTCGCGGCAACGGCAAGCGCGGTCAAGGAAGAAAAGGAAAAATGCCTCGAGGCGGGGATGAACGATTTTCTCGTCAAGCCTTTCAAGAAGAAAGATGTGAAGATTTTACTGGACAAGTGGCTTGGAAAAAATATCGAAAGCGGGATATCGCCGGAGGCGGAAGCAAGCCGGGAGCCGGCAGGTATTTTCAATTTTGACGCAGCCGTGGAAACTTTTATAGGAAAAGAGGATGTGGTGGTAAGGGTTCTTAAGGCCTTTATCGAGAAAGTTGACTCACAGCTGCCAGTCATGGACAGGGCCCTCAAATCGAAAGACTTCGAGGCTCTGAGAGGGGAGGCTCATTCCATCAAGGGCGGGTCCTGGAATCTCGAGATTAAGCGGCTCGGTGACAAGGCGAAAGCCCTTGAGGACGCTGCACGGAAAAGAGAAAAGGCGGATTGCGCGCTTTTTCTGGATGAATTAAAGGTCCATTACGGCGAGTTTCTTGCTTATGTGAAAAAGTATCTGTAGTCTTCAGTCTTTCGTTATGTTTATACTGACGTCTTTCGGCAGCGCCAGACCCGCAGCCGCTTCCACCGCCTTGGTCAGGGCGCAGGGTACGGGGCAGGCCGCGTGACGCAGGTATTTGGCGCCGGTTTTGTATAACGGCGTTTCTCCCACTTTACCGAAGGCCTGGGCCATGGCATCGAGTTCCGCGACATCCGCCGCCATGGCGCGCACGTCCTCGCATTCCGATTCAATACTGGTCTGCACGGTCATCATGTCTTCCGACGAGGCTTTCATCGTGGTATGAAATCCGCAGATTCCGGCATCTACTTTAACTGTAATCATGAAAACGTCCTCACTACATATTTATATTGATATATACTATAAAGGTAATTAACAATCCTGTCTACATAACGTGGAGGACCAGGCCTTTGAGATATTCGCTTTCCGGATGCAAAAGGCTCACCGGATGATCCGGCGCCTGCCGAAGCTTGTGCAGAACGATTGCCTTTCTCCCTGACTCGATAACTGCGGCCCGTACGGCCCCTTCGAAGAGCGGAACATCCACTACCTGGGAACAGCTGAAGGTGAACAGGATTCCCGGGGAATTGAGCCTGGACAGGGCCAGGTGGTTGAGCCGCTTGTAGGCCTGCACAGCCTGGTGTCGGCTGCTCTGGTGCTTTGCGAAGGCCGGAGGGTCCAGCACGATGAGATCGAAATGTTCCTCCGAAGATTTAAGAAAATCGAAGGCATCCTGCTGAACAATATCGTGACTGCCCCCGGCCGGGGGATTTATCCGGATGTTCTCCCTGAGCGTCTCCAGTGCCCGCGCCGATGAGTCCACTGAAACCACCCGCCGCGCCCCGGCGGAACCGGCATAAACCGAGAACCCTCCGGTATAACTGAAAGCATTCAGCATGCTTTTCCCGGGGGCGTACCGGGACAGCAGAAACCGGTTTTCTCTCTGGTCTAAATAAAAGCCCGTCTTCTGTCCTTCCTCCCAGTTGATGAAAAACCCCTGTCAGTTTTCGGATGTCCGGGCGGGCAGGCAGGGTGAAGGATCAGCCGGGGGACCCAGCAGGTATTCGCCTTTACCGGCCGGCTTGTCATAGACCGCGTGAAGGTCCCCGCCTGCAACACGGGAGAGGGCTTCCGTAATGAGCGGCCGTATCCGGGCCATGCCGGAACTGTGGCATTCCAGGACAGCGGTATTATTGTATATATCAATAACTAGTCCGGGGATCGAGTCCCCCTCGCCGTGCACCAGCCTGTACATGGTGGTTTCCGGATTACGGACAAGGCCGAGCTCCCTTCTAAGGCGCAGGGCCTGTTCCAGTTTTCCCGCCCAGAAATCCGCGTCCGGTTCGGTGCGTTCGAACGAGAAAAGGCGTACCATGATGCTGCTTTTCTGATAGTGCCCGAGGCCGATGAAAGTCCTGTCCGAGGCCAGCACTTCCACGGTATCCCCGTTTGCAGGGCTTCCTTCCACGGACCCGACGGCGCCGGAAAAGATCCACTGATGGCCGCGGAGGGCGGATACCTGCTTGGAAGGTTTGAGAATAAGTCTGGGAAAGTCGGAAATCATGGTATATGGTAGAAGGAATCTGCAATATTCGTCAATCGTCCGCATTGACGCGATATTCGCCTCTCTGTATCATGCGCTCTATGAGTTCTTACGATTTTGTTCACATAGAAAAAAAATGGCAGGATTACTGGGAAAAGCACGGGACCTTCAGGGTTACCGAGGACGCTTCAGTTCCCAAAGAAAAGAGAAAATACATTCTGGACATGTTCCCCTACCCCTCCTCCGCGGGACTCCACGTGGGTCATCCGGAAGGGTATACGGCTACGGACATTTACTGCAGGTTTTTACGCATGAAGGGCTACGCCGTTCTTCATCCCATGGGTTTCGATTCCTTCGGGCTCCCTGCGGAAAATTACGCCATTAAAACCGGCACGCACCCCAGGGTTTCCACGGAAGACAACATCGGCCGTTTCAGAAAACAGATTAAAGCCCTCGGTTTCAGCTACGATTGGGAAAGGGAGCTTTCGACCCACACGCCGGATTATTACCGCTGGACACAGTGGATCTTCTTAAAGCTCTTCGAACGGGGCCTGGCCTACGAGGCCACGATGCCCATCAATTTCTGTCCATCCTGCAAAACGGGGCTCGCCAACGAGGAAGTCAACAACGGCGAGTGCGACCGCTGCGGCACCAGGGTTACGAGGAAAGATATCCGGCAGTGGATGCTTAGGATTACGGCTTACGCGGAACGGCTTCTCGGTGATCTTGACAGCATGAACTGGCCTGAGCCCATCAAGCTCATGCAGCGCAACTGGATAGGCAGGAGCGAAGGGGCCAACGTGCTGTTCCGGCTGGAAAACAGGGACGAAAGCCTGGAAGTGTTTACCACCAGACCGGATACGCTTTTCGGCGCAACCTACATGGTCCTGGCCCCGGAACACCCGCTGGTAGAGAAGATTATGACCGGGAATCAGCGAAAAGCTGTTACGGATTACGTTGCGACGGCTAAAAACAAGTCGGACCTGGAGCGTACGGACCTGGCCAAGGACAAAACGGGCGTGTTCACCGGCGCCTATGCCCTTAACCCCGTCAACGGCGAACGTATCCCAGTCTGGATTTCTGATTACATTCTGATTTCCTACGGGACCGGGGCAATAATGGCTGTACCCGGTCATGACGAGCGGGACTTCGAATTCGCCCGTAAATTCGGTCTGCCTGTAATCCAGGTCGTGTCGAAGGACGGCACCCTCTACGAACTCGAACAGGCCGAGCCGCAGGAAGGCCTCGCGGTCAACTCCGGAAAGTTTAACGGCCTTACATCCGCCGAATTCAAGAAAGCCATTATCGCATGGCTTGAGGAAAAAGGCCTGGGCAGGAGCGCGGTCAATTACAAACTGAGGGACTGGATTTTTTCGAGACAGCGCTACTGGGGCGAACCGATACCACTGGTGCACTGCAAAACCTGCGGCATCGTGCCGGTGCCGGAAAGCGATC
>SPDA01000672.1 GCA_004525155.1 Spirochaetales bacterium | reverse complement strand
TAGGCGGAACCCGCATAGCCGGCGGGCAGAATAGCGCCTGTAAACGCGAGATGAACCAGGGCTATCACTGGAAGGGCAATCCACATCCGTATGTGGGTGACGGTGCCGGACCCGACCCTGTTTCCTGCCATGGTATACATGATGGAGTTCTGGGCCCAGCAGGCGGACACTATTAAAGCGAATATCTGGCCCAGCACGGCGGTACCGGCAAGGGAGGGGTGCATTACTGATAATGTGCAGGAATATTTTTATTATTGCAATATAGCCGATTGCTCTGTACAATGAAGTAATAATCTTTTCAAAAGGAGAGATACATGAAAAAGATTCTGGTAATCATGCTCCTCGTTGTTCTGGCGGCAGGCGTAAGCTTTGCCGGCGGAAAGCAGGAGACCAAGCCTGCTGCCGGGACTACGGAGGCCAAACCGGCGGCTGAAAAACCCGCGGCCGCGGCAACGGACAGCAAGGCCGGTGGTGTTCTCATTTTCGGCCGCTCCGGCGACGCAGTCGGCCTTGACCCTGCGCGCGAGGATGACGGAGAGTCCTTCTATATCGCGGATAACGTGTACGAGACCCTGGTGGCCTTCAAGCCGGGCACGACGGAAATAATCCCGGCCCTTGCGGAAAGCTGGACTGCTTCTGTAAACGGGCTGGAATATACCTTCAAGCTGCGCAAAGGCGTGAAATTCCATGACGGTACCACGTTCACGGCGGATGCGGTGGTCTTCTCGATCGGCAGGCAGTTCAAGCAGGAGAGCCCCTATTATAACTACGGCCCCTGGAAGTACTGGGGATATATGGACATGGATAACATCATCCAGGATGTCGTGAAAGTGGACGACTATACCGTTAAATTCATCCTTAAGAAACAGGAGGCGCCCTTTATCGCCAACCTGGGCATGAACTTTGCAGCGATTGTGTCCCCTGCGGCAGCGGAAAAGTATCAGGAGGATTTCTTCAATAATCCCGTGGGCACAGGGCCCTTCAAGTTCGTATCCTGGGCCAAGGACGACAACATCGTGGTGGAGCGGTTCAACGACTACTGGGGACCGAAAGCCTATCTGGACCGTGTCATCTTCAAGGTCGTTCCGGATGCCACTGCCAGGTACCTTGCCCTCAAGAAAGGTGAGGTCGATCTCATCGACTTCCCCTCCGCAGAGGACCTTCCGGCCATCGAGGGCGATGCGAATATGAATGTTATCCATCAGGAAGGCCTCAACGTTGGGTACCTCGCGTTCAACTGTTTAAAGAAGCCGTTCGACAACAAATTGGTACGACAGGCGATCAACTACGCAATCAACAAGCAGGAAATTATAACGGGAGTCTACGGCAAGGCGGGCTCTGTGGCGAAAAACCCCATGCCCCCCACCCTGTGGTCTTACAACAACAACATAAAGGATTATGAGTACAATCCCGAGAAGGCAAAACAGCTCCTGGCCCAGGCGGGACTCAAGGACGGGTTTTCCACCACCCTGTGGGCCATGCCCGTATCGCGGCCCTACAATCCCAACGCCCGGAAGATAGCGGAAATCATGCAGGCCCAGCTCGCCAAGGTCGGCATAAAGGCGGAAATCGTGTCCTACGAATGGGGCACCTATCTCGACAAAGTGGATCATGGTGAACATGTCATGGCCATGCTTGGCTGGACAGGCGATAACGGCGATCCGGACAACTTTCTTTTTGCCCTGCTTTCCATTCCCGCCGCCGAAATTCCGGCCGGCAACATTGCTTTCTGGAAAAACACTGCATTCAACGATTTAGTTGTACAGGCAAAGGAAAATCCGGATGTAAAGAAACGGACGGAACTGTACATGAAGGCCCAGGAAGTCTTCAAGGAAGAAGCGCCCTGGGTTACCATAGCGCATTCGGTTGTGTATGCTCCAATGAAAAAATCCGTGCAGGATTTTCTCCTTTCCCCCCTGGGAAAGCGCGAATTCAAATACGTGTGGATAAAAAAGTAAGATATCCTTGAGCAATTATGCCGGTTCGCGTCATTGCGCCGCGGACCGGCTATTTTATTGCATGATCAGCAGCAAAGGTTATTGATGTAT
>SPDA01000225.1 GCA_004525155.1 Spirochaetales bacterium | reverse complement strand
GGTGAACGGAGCCTGTCTTTCACTTCCTCCCAGAGCCCCGCGAGTCTAAGATTTTTTTCAACAATGCCTTCGAGTACCCTTCTGTTCATCCTGCTGTGAATTCGCGGACCGTAGGCCACATTATCGAAGATGGACATGGGAAGGGGCGACGGTCTCTGGGATAAAAGCCCCATACGTTTTCGAAGGTCCGTCACATCCACACCGGGCGCGTAGATGTTCTCACCGTCTATTCGAACCTCCCCGCTCACCCTGGCATTATCCGTTTCGTCAAGAAGGCGGTTAAAGGACTTTAGCAGAGTGGTCTTGCCGCAGCCGGAGGGTCCGATGATGGTGACAATACCCCTGTCTGGCAGATCGATGGATATGTCTTTGAGGGTATGAGCTTTCCCGTACCAGACATTGAGATGCCGCACACTTACGTGGATGCTGGCGGGCTGTTCATCCTGCCGCTGCGGCTTACAAATTTCCGGCCCCGCGTTTTGGGTCTTCATACTTACGGCTGTTTCCATTTCAAGGTCCCCTTACTTATAAATTCTATTTAGCTGATGACATTTCTGCTCAGCCGCCGGCCTAACAGCCGGGCCGCAATGCTGACGGCGAGAATGATGACGGTTAGAACAAACGCGGAGGTATAACCTTTCATCCGCACCTCCGGGTACGGCGTACCGAGCTGAAAAAATATGGCAAGAGGCAGGGTGGCTGCCGGCTTGCTTAAGGAAGTGGGGATGTTATCGCTGAACCCGGCCGTAAAAATGACGGAGGCTGCGTCGCCTATTGCCCTGCCGAAGGATATAAGCACGGCAGTTACTATTCCCGGCACTGCCTGCCGCAGCACGACACGAAAGGCGGTTTCCGTACGGTTCGCGCCCAGGCTGTAGGATGCGTCAAGCAGTTCCTCGGGAATGCCGTTAAAAGCCTCATCCATGGCCCGTATCATGATCGGTAAAATCAGTATTGCCACGGTGATGATTCCCCCGAGCAGGGAGGCGCGCATCCGCAGGGCCAGCATCAAGGTAAAGCCGAAGGCGCCGTAAACTATGGAAGGTACGCCGGTAAGAACATCCAGAGTGAACCGTATAAGGGAACACAGGCCGCGTCTCCTCGATCCCGTTACACGCAGAAAGAGCGCGGCAATAATGCTTAATGCAAAGGCCAGAAGCACCGCGCCGCCGGCGAGATAAATGGAACCGATAATGGCGTTCAGGATTCCTCCCCCTTTTCCCAGATAGAATCCGCCTTCCGCCGGTTTGGAAATCATCTCCCAGCTTAAACCGGGAATGCCCTTGATACATACGGTCAGCAGTATGCCCCCAAGGCTTACCAGTACGATCCCGACAGCCGAATACATGAGAACCTTGAATACCGATTCTTCCAGCTTCCTGCGCCTCTTTCTAAAACTCATCTACGCCATCTCCTTCTTTATCCACCCCATGGCCAGTTTCGCGATAATATTGAAGAAAAGGACAATGCCCAAGAGAACCAGTGCGGCCAGCATGAGTGCCGAATCATATAGGGGCACGGACATCATTTCTCCGTAATTGTTCGCGATGAGGGCCGGCAGAGGATAGGCAGGGTCAAAAAGCGACGCCGGACTTTTTGCCACATTCCCGACCACCATGAGTACGGCCATGGTCTCTCCGAGGGCCCTGGCGAAACCCAGAACCACGGCGGTAACAATTCCCGGCGCCCCTTTCCTCAGCACCACATGCTTTACGGTCTCCCATTTTGTGGCGCCCAGGCTCAAGGACGCTTCCCTAATTTCTTCCGGAATTGACCTGAATATTTCGAGGGTGATATTGATGACTATCGGAAAAACCATCACCGCCAGAACCAATGCCCCCGCCAGAACGCTGAACCCGCTGGTGGAAACACCAACCGCAGGCCCGAGGATGTCCCGGATAAAGGGAACCACTATTATAACGCCGCAGGCGCCGAATACGACGGAGGGAATTCCTGCAAGCAGGTCGATGGCGGGGAACACAACCTTCCTCACGGCGGGTCCCGCATATTCGGAAAGATAAATCGAGGCCAGGATGCTTACCGGGATAACGATAATCATGGCAGAAATGGTGACCCAGAAGGTCCCGGCGATAAAAGGCAGAAACCCGAACAGGCCTTGTAAGGGCTGCCAGCGGGATGAAATCAGCATTTCCCCAAGCCCTGCGGTCCGCAGCAGGGGGGAAGATTTGAGGATAAGTCCCCCGAGTATGATGAAAAGGATGAGTCCTGAAAAGAGGGCAGCTGCCGCAAAAAAAGGAGAAACGGCAGCCTCCTTCAACCTCCGCCTGCCGCCTTTCACTGGATTAGTTCCTCAACCTGGCTGCCGATACGGCCCGGCGGCAGCCGTATGTATCCGCTTTCTTCGACAAAATTCTGCCCTTCCGATAAAATCCAGCGCAAAAACCGCACAATCACAGGTTTTTCCGGTTTCCCCCGGGTAACCAGGAAAAGGTCCCGTGCGGGCGGCGAGGGATACTTTCCGGACGCGATGGCCGCGGTAAGGTAATCCCTGGTATCGTAGAAATTTTCATCGGCCGTCAGGGTTCCATCCCCGTTCAAATCCAGGGGAAGCACGGTAACACCCTCTACGGGTTTAAGGGTTTTACCGTCATACACAAAATTGACATTACCGTATCCTAAGCCGGAGGGATCGGACTTGACTGCTTCCACGATGCCCGGGTCTCCGAACACGCCGATACCTTTCAGGTCCTCCTGCTTTACACCGATGAACTCGCCCCACACGGCCCCGGCCCCACAGGCATCGGATCGGGTATAGATATTCGGCGTGAATCCCGGAGGAGCGGCGTCAGGGTATGTTTCGTACAGCCACAGGGAACGGACATCCTCCCGGGTTATGCCATGAGCGCTGATATACGGCAGAAGGGGACTGTTTTTATTGATGATGCCGACAACGGCGTCCCTGGCAACCGCTACCGGCCAGGCACCCTTTTCAAGTTCCGCAGGATATATCTCCCTGGATATCATACCGATATCCACCATGCTGCCCAAAACATCCGCCATGCCCTTTCCGGCTCCGCCGGCGGAGATCTCCATTTCCATGTCCGGATAAACTTTTTTATACTCCTCTGCCCACCGCACCATGAGCGGATATAAGGCAAAAGCTCCGGAAACTGTAATGGTACCGCCGGGGGAGGTGATTTCTGCAGAGCCGGCGGTATTCCGCGTCGTTCCCCCGGCACGCGTTTCTTTCTGTTTACCGCAGGAAAAAATTGAAAATACCGTAAAAATGCATAATGAAACCAGGGCAATTCCGCAGGTTTTATTTTTTATCATGACAAACCTCCAGGTAAAGTTTTATCATTCATATTATCTACTATTTCTATAGATAATATAGATATTAAAAATTGTCAATCACTTTGTAACGATTTCCGGTTATCAGTTCAGAATGTCTTGACATCATAAATTCTTATGCAATACCATCCCACTCAGGCGCCCTCCCCCTTTTCCTGGATGACGACACTGCGAAGGGGCGGAGAAAAAGGAGATTAGCTTGAAAGACCCGCGCATGCAAAAACTTGCGGACATCATCGTCACCTATTCCTGCTCAGTGCAGAAGGGAGACAAGGTGCTCATAGAAACCACGGACGAGGCAGCCATCCCTCTTGCCGAACTGCTGGTGGACAGGGTGGCCGAAGCGGGCGGTACCGCTTTTGTCAACATCTACAATACCCGCATAAAGCGTAAAGTAATTACCCGCGCCACGGACGAATGGTACGACATTATGCGGGAGATCGATCTCGCGCGCATGAAAAAAATGGATGCGTACATCAATATAGATGCGCGGGCAAGTTCCTCGGAGCTTGAGGATGTCCCCATCGTCAAACTTGCTTCCTACCGGGAGCGGTACGTTCAGCCCGTTCATTTTGAAGAGCGTCTCAATAACACAAAGTGGTGCTCCCTCGCTTTTCCCAATCCCGCCTACGCCCAGGCCGCTGGCATGAGCCAGGAGGCATTTACCGATTTTTTTTACAAAGTGTGCACTCTCGATTACGGGAACATGAGCAAAGCCATGGATCCATTTGCCGAACTGCTTCAAAAAACCGACATGGTCCGCATAACCGGGCCCGGGCGGACGGATCTTCGTTTGTCGGTGAAAGGCCTTCCCGCCGTAAAGTGTTCGGGCAGGGAAAACATCCCCGACGGTGAAGTGTTCTCCGCTCCGGTAAGGGATTCGGTCAACGGCGTCATCGAATTCAACACTCCCACAGAATACCAGGGCAAGCGCTTTGAAAATATTGTGCTGACGTTTAAAGACGGCAGGATTACAGATTTCAGCGGGACCAACCGGCCGCACCTCGAGGCCATATTCAACACAGACGAAGGGGCCCGTTACACCGGCGAGTTTGCCTTCGGTGTCAACCCGTACATCAGCAAGCCGATGAACGACTGCCTGTTTGACGAGAAAATCGCGGGCAGCATACACCTTACCCCCGGCACCTGCTTCAGTGACTGCGACAACGGCAACAAGAGCGCCATACACTGGGACCTCATTCTCATACAGACACCGGAGTACGGCGGCGGAGAAATTTGGTTCGACGATGTGCTGATACGGAAGGACGGGATCTTTGTCCTGCCCGAACTGAAAGGATTAAACCCGGAAAACCTGAGGCGATAAGCCGTAAAGCTTAAAATTATTCAGAAAAAACCGGTTGCGGTTATTTATACCTGCCGTATTCAAGAGCTGTGCGGTATAGGGCGAAAAAATTCTCCATGGGAACGTCCTGCATATAGTGGTTCGAGGGCGCGAAGATATATCCGCCGCCGGGCGCGAAGGCGTCGATCCGCTTCCTGGCTACGGCTGCAGCTTGCTCCACCGATCCGTTTATGCCGCCCTGAATGTCCAGGCCGCCATGGAATATAATTTCATTGCCGAACTCGCGTTTAAGCTCGAAGGAATCCATGCC
>SPDA01000048.1 GCA_004525155.1 Spirochaetales bacterium | reverse complement strand
TCCTCCTTCGAACAGCACGATGTCGCCGGTACCGGCCTGCACCGTATCGCAGGCCACCAGCGGTTCTCCATCGTCCTTATACGTTTCATCCACCGGCTGCACCAGGAGAAGCTTTATTCCCTCAAGGGAATCCACCTTCTGATCACATACCACGGTGCCGATTATACGCCCAAGTTTCATCCCGCCTCCCTACACTATCCTGAAATAACCGATAAGCGAACAGCGCCGTTCCCGCGTAAAGGTACGGGCCCTGGTAAAACCCTCGCCTGTGGGGCTGGCGATGGTGAAGGATGTGTACCCCGCGCCGCCCGCGGCCATGCCGTTGAAATTGGAACCGTTCTTGACGAACAGCGAGCAGTTCATCATCTTGGCCATCCGGTCCATATGATCGATGTTTTTCGAGTGGATGGAAGCGGTATGCCGGAAACCGTGTTCACACTCCAGGGCGAAATCAATGGCCTCCGCAGCCGTATTGAACCTGGTTAAGGGCAGAACGGGCATGAGCTGCTCGGTCCAGACCAGAGGGTGTTCCCGGTCCACCTCGCAGAGAAGGATTTTCGTATCCTCCGGCACTGCAAGTCCCAGGGTTTTCTGCGCGATATAGGAAGCGTTTTTGCCTACGTAAGCCTTGTTCGACATGCCTTCGTGGCCCTTGCGTCCGGGATCCGGCAGAATCTGGGGTGTTATCCTTTCTATCTGTTCGGCATTGAGCTCGAAAGCGCCGGCAGATATCATTTCCTGCTTCAGCCTTTCGGCAATGGAAGCAACCGAAAGCACGACCTTTTCGTCTATGCAGATGATGTTGTTGTCAAAAGATGCGCCGTCCACAATATCCCGCGCGGCTTTTTTAAGGTCAGCGGTTTCGTCCACCACAGCCGGCGGATTTCCCGGGCCTGCCGCTATGACTTTTTTCGGCCGCTTCATCGCTTCCTTCACCACCCCCGGACCGCCGGTAACGACAAGCATGGCGACAAAGGGATGTTCCATGAGAGCCTGGGCGCTTTCGATGGTGGGACTTTCCACGGTGGTGACGATATTTTTGGGCCCCCCCGCTTTTTCTATGGCATCGTTTAAAATCGAGACGATAAGGGCGGAGACATTTTTCGCGCCGGGGTGGGAATTGAAAACCACCGTGTTCCCCGCGGAAACCATCCCCAGGGCATTGCAGATGATGGTTTCCGTCGGGTTCGTGCTCGGCGAAATAGCACCGATGACGCCGTAGGGCGCACGCTCCGTCAGCATGAGACCGTAGTCGTCCGTATAGGCCGCAGTCTCCAGGTCTTCCACGCCGGGCGTCATTTCCGCGGCGAGCTTGTTTTTCAGAATTTTATGCTCGACCCTGCCGAAGCCGGTTTCTTCCACAGCGAGTCTGGACATACGCTCGAGGTTTTCCATGACTGCTTCCCGCATCTTTTTTATCATCGCAATGCGCACGGCAAGTTTTGTCCTGGAAAACTCCAGAAAAGCGTCCCTGGCGGCATACACCGCCTCGTAAATATCGCTGAAAACACCCGGCAGCCGCGCCTGTGAACCGGCAGGAGAAGCGGTACCCCTGTCAAGCCTGCCCATAACCTGGGCGACAATTTCACGTATGCTGTCCTCGTCTATCTTCATACTCATGTTCCTCCGGGACCTAGTGGCGGATAAACGGAGCAATGTCCGGATGGGGCCTGGGAATGATGACGGTCCTTAACAGGGAGTTCCGCCTTTCCGATTCAGCGGCGCCCGCTGCGACCGCGGCCTCGACGTCGCCTAAAACCCCCGTAAGCTTTACCGATGACCGCCCTCCCATGTGGCTGTCCATACGGAAACCTACAATGCTGACGTCCGCTTTTTTTACCGCTGCATCCGCTGCCGCTATCCCGGCCATTATTGTACTGTTTTCGATAATACCTATCGCATCCATACCCGAGGCGTCTTTCCGGCCGTCCGCCGCGGTAGCGCCTTTGCCGGACTCATCATAACCGGAAGTTTCCCTTAAGGCCGAAACAAGCAGTGGATGGGGGTTCGGCAGGAGGAGCTCGTCCACGAGATCTTCCCCCGCGGACAGCTTTCCGGCCTTGACGGAAGCCTCCACGGAAGCCACATCCCCGGTGATGAAAATCACGTACTTGCCGGGATTCACGGTATACACCGAAACGATGCTCACCGGCGCCGCTTTTGCCATGGCGTCCAGGGCCCGTAAGCCCCGCGCGGTGTTGCAGTATTCCTGGGCACCGAGTACTTCAAATTCCGTCATAATGCTGCGCCGTCCTTACGATAGGCGAAGCTACCGTCTCTTTCCACCAGATCCACAATGCCTATAACCAGGGCATCCACCGGCTGTTCCTTCGTTATTTCCGTCTGCCGGACGGAACTGCCCTGGGAAACAAGTACCACTTCGTCCCTGCCGGCGCCCATCAAATCGAGAACCACCATGGGGTTTCCCGAAGGCTTGCCCCCTGCCGAACAGGGAGCCGCGAGAAGAAATCTTGCACCGGGAATCCTGTCGCTCCGGGAGGTGCCTACCACGGTACCCGTAATGCGGGCAAGTATCATGGTTTCTCCGCTCCGCCGTCCTTGGTATAGACAACGCGCCCGCCGACTTCCAGGATGTCCACGATGGCGGTAATGGTCGCGTCCGCCGGCTTTCCCTGGGTGGTTTCCGTCATCCGTGCGCTGGAACCAGCCACGAAAAAGACAATCTCACCCGGGCCCGCTCCCACGGAATCCATTGCCACCACGTAATCCTTTTTGCCTTTCAGGGTTTCCGCGTCTATCTTTTCAAGCAGGAGGAATTTAATCCCCTCGATTTTGGGTTCTTTTCTTGAGGAAACCACTGTTCCAACTACCCGCGCCAGTACCATACCCTATCCTTCCCCGTTTTTCCTACTCTTTTCGTCCCTGCGGTTCCCTGCCCGTAAGCCCCGAAAGCCGCGATTCCACGATTTCCTTGCTCACGAGAACCTCGGCCTCGTCACCTGCAATGTAAACCCTGCCGAAGCTGCCGAAACCCATCACTTCAATGATGTTGATGCGGGAAGCCTTCTCCGCCTCGTTCGCCGCGAAATAGGCATACCCCGCCGGAGCGAGTTCCAGAACATAGAGGGTGTCCCCCCTTAAGACCATGTTCCCGTGACGAACCTTGTTGATCATCTGGGCGTGATGGTCCGACATGTTCTTGATGAGCTGGCTTGTCATGAGCACGGGTTTCATTCTGTCCTGTTCCTTGAGACCCAGGGCGCCCAGTACCGCTGCGCCGGCCTGCCTCGCTTCTCCCTGGAAATCGGAATGAACCTCCAGAAGCCCGAACAGTCTTTCCACTATCTGTATGCCCGGCTTCACGTCCGTGGCTTTGAGCGCGATATCGGTAAGCCTGTTGATTTCTATACCCGGCGATATCTCCAGGATCGTACAGGCCTGCCCCGCTACGGGGAAATATCCCTTGGATATGGTGGATATGAAGGAAGCCATCTGAAGCTGAAGGGAATCGAGAAATACGTAGGTCCGTAACTCAATATTGTTAGCCATAAGGGTATCCGCTATTTGGCCGCTTTATGCATACCGAGCGGAAGAACCTCATCCACGTTGGCGTGGGGCCTGGGAATGATATGCACGGAAATGACTTCCCCAACCTGCTCCGCCGCTTTTGAACCCGCGTCCAGGGCCGCTTTGACGGCAGCAACGTCTCCCCGTATGATTGCGGTGACGTACCCGCCCCCGGTTTTTTCGAATCCCTTAAGGTCAACTTTCGCAGCCTTGACCATGGCATCCGATGCTTCTACCATAGCGGCGAATCCCCTGCATTCGATCATGCCCAGTGCCATACTGTTAACATCAGCCATATTGCCTCCTCATGTGATCTTCAAAGTTATGGTAATATTATTACAAAATGTTATATTTTTGTCAAGTTAATCTTGCTCCGGCAGTGTGATTATGATATATTTTTTCCGGAATGGATGTCAAAAAAGAAAGGCTTACCACCATTATCGATATTCTCAAGGTCCATAACGCTGCAACCATAAAAGATCTGGCGGACAGGCTGCAGGTTTCCGAAATGACCATGCGCCGGGACCTAGCCCAGCTTGCGGACGACAATATCGTCAAGCTGATTCACGGCGGGGTCATTTTTAACCGGACCGGGCTCGACACGGCGGCCCTGCTCACGGAAACGGATGCCGGCACCTACTACCTTTCCTCCGAGGAAAACCGCAGGGTGGAGGAAAAACGGAAAATAGCTGAAAAGGCCGCCTCCCTCATCAAACCGGAAGACGTAGTCATCATCGATTCGGGTTCCACGACGGAATTCATCGGAGAATACCTGCCTGCCAACATGCCCGTAACCATTATCTGTTTTTCCGTCAATATTCTGTTAAGTGTATACAGCAGGAGGAACTGCAGGATCATCTTCGCGGGGGGCTATTTTCACGAAAACGCCCTCATGTTTGAATCGCCGGAGGGTGTGGAACTCATCCGGAGGAACAGGGCCGCCAAGGCCTTTCTTTCTGCCAGGGGCGTGAGCGCGGAACTGGGCATAACATCCGCCCTGCCCTACGAAATTGAAATGAAAAGGGCGGCCATGGGTTCGAGCCTCGAAAAAATCCTGCTCGTAGATTCCTCCAAGTTCGACAGGGTCTGTCCCGCGCACTTCGCGAACCTTGCGGATCTCAATGCGATCGTCACCGACGGCGGTATTCCGCAGAACTACAGAAAACTCTGCGGGAAATACGGAATCCGGCTTTACCTAGTCTGAAAGGTCCGTTTACCGGGCCGGGGCAGGCCGCAGACAGGCTGCATGCCAAATGAAGGGAAATAAAACTGCATCCCCAGTTTGAAAAAGCTCAGCAAATTATTTGCTTTTGTACCAAGCTGCCTGTATACTTGATATCAACCATGGATAAGAACACCGTCAAGACTTTTGTAATCGACACAAATGTATTCATCCACAAACCTGATGCAATTATGTCCTTCAGGGATAGCGAGGTCGTCATACCGCTCTGGGTGCTGGAGGAACTGGACCATCTGAAAACCTACAGCGACGAACGCGGCAGGAACGCCCGGGCAGCCATCCGGCAACTGGATGAACTGGCAAAACACGGCAACCTCAACGAAGGGGTCAAAATGGAAAATGGGTCCATCCTCAAAATCGTGATGGCCCTGCCGGACGTACTTCCCGCAAACTTGAGCACGGAAAAAATGGACAACAAGATTCTCCTCTCCGCCTATGTTCTCAAAAACGAGGGAAAGAAAGTTTTTTTCGTATCCAAGGATATAAATGCCCGGGTAAAGGCCACGGTATTGGGCCTCAAGGCGGTGGACTATGAAAAACAGAAGGTCAACATTACCACCCTCTACAAGGGGTACCGGGAAGCGGTCGTTTCTTCCGATACAATCACGCACCTGAAGGTTCAGGGGGCCATTGAATGGAAAGAGCAGTGTTACCATAACGAGTCCATCCTGTTCAGGGACAAGGAAAACGACACCGTCACCATCGGAAGGTTCAATGCCGGCACCTCCACCGTTACGCTTACGGAGAACACGGGAGGTTCCGTGTGCGGCATAAAACCCCTTAACGACAATCAGCGCATAGCCCTCGATCTTCTCATGGACAGCAGCATTTCCCTGGTTACACTGGTGGGGAAGGCCGGAACAGGCAAAACCCTCCTGGCCATTGCCACGGGTCTGAAAAAAGTAATCGAAGACCATGCCTACGCGCGGGTGCTGGTAAGCAGGCCCATCGTACCTCTGGGCAAGGACATCGGCTACCTGCCCGGTACGAAAAACGAGAAGCTCTCCCACTGGATGCAGCCCATTTTCGACAACCTGGAATACATCCTTTCCTCCTACAAACATCAGAACATGAAAAATGCGGATCAGCTCCTCGCCAACAGGCTCATCGAAATCGAGGCCCTTACATACATCCGCGGCAGGTCCCTGCCGAACCAGTTCATCATCATAGACGAGGCCCAGAACCTTTCCCCCCACGAGGTAAAAACCATTGTGAGCAGGGCCGGGGACGGTACCAAAATAGTGCTCACCGGTGACCCTTACCAGATAGACAGCCCCTACCTCGATTCAAGTTCCAACGGTCTTACTTACCTTGTGGAAATCTTTAAGGGGCAGAAAATAGCGGGCCATATAACGCTGGAAAAATCGGAGCGGAGCGCCCTTGCCGAGCTTGCCGCGGAACTTCTCTAGGGATAAAGCGGGCAGCGGAGCTTTTCCGATCGAATAATCCGCCGCCCGGACAATAATGCCCAAAAGTCAGAATCAAACCTGCGGCGATTCCGCCGGTTCTTCCCCTGCAGCCGGCCCGCACTCCTCCATATAGCGGCGCAGGTGCCTCCGGCGTTTCCGGTCACTGCGGCGGCCGCTGCCGTTCGAACCGAAATTCTTAAAAAGAATGCAGCTTAGGAGCATCAGGCCCCCTGCCTTCCAGAAATTAATCCTGCCTAATCCGAAGATTTCGGGTATGAGCCAGTTCCATAGCGACATAAGCACAAAGATGAACAGGGTGATTAATCCTATTCCCAGGATACCGAACCCGATTCCCATGAAGATTTTTTCAGGCAGGCTGCGGTCTTCCCACCAGGCATTCTCATGACGGCCCTGTGTAAATTTTGACATTGTATTCCTCCTCCGGTGATAAACCCGGTAAAATCATTCCTCTATCCAGTGCCTCAGGGCCCTCGAAAGGTTGCGTAAGGCGTAACGTTTGCGGGCTGTCAGGGTGTCAATGCTTTCACCCGTGGCTTCCGAAATTTCACGGAACGTAAGGCCGCCGAAAACCTGGGCTTCCACCACCTGACGCTGGGAAGCAGGCAGAGCGCGCAGTGCATCGTTTAAGGCATCCAAAAGGCTCGTCCTCACAAACCCATCGAGAGGATTGAGACCCGTCCCTGCGATGATCTCCTGAAGCGTAGACTCCGCCACATCGGTTTCACCGGCCTCGGCGCGCACCCGTTCATGCCGCCAGAGATCGATCATCCGGCGGGTGAACAGTGTATTTATCCACGCCGGCAGATTGCGTATGCCGCCGATGAGCGGCAGATGCTCCATGGTTTCGGCATAGACATCATGCAGAAAATCCTCCGCCTCTTCCAACGTGCGTCCGGCGGCGCGTAACCGGGCCAGAAACCGCGGCTTTTCGCTTGTATAGGCCGTCTCGAGCCGCCGGTGAGCTTCACTGTTTTTCAGTTTCAGATCATCCTCCATGGTCGTCAGGTATATCGACGTACGAAACATTATTTTGGTGTATCAAATTTTTAAAATCGTCGAGGGGAGCCCGGTTTGGTGATTTTTTTTCCGCTGTACCGGCGGCTTACGGCCGGCGGCTTACGGCCGGCAATTAATCGTTGTACCTGTGCCTCTTGCCGAGCAGCAGCAGGTCCCGCAGATTGTCGATCGTGCGGGCCTTGAGCCAGTCTTCCCTGAAGCTTTCATTCTGGATAATCTGGGCTATGGCAGCCAGCGCCTGAAGGTGAAAGGTCCTCTCTTCCCTGGAACCGGCAAGCACAAAGACTGCCTGAATTCCGGAACGTTCGGGGGAAAATTCGATTCCCTCGGCGCAACGGATCACCATGAGCCTGAACACGCCTGGAACCGCCAGAACCACATGAGGAATGGCCACGAAGGGTGTCAGTGCGGTGGAACTTTCCTTTTCCCTGTCTTTAAGCAGCTGGAGAAACGCATTTTCGGAAAGGCCGACCCCGGGAGCGACTTCAGCGGCGATGAGCGAAAACAGGCTGTCCCGGGTAAGCCTTTCCTTTATATCGAGAATGGGGGCATCCCTTATAAGCCTGTCAAAGGGGTCCTGCACGATTTCGTCCCTTGAACGGATAATTTCCTTAAGCTCCTCCTCCAGACCCGAAACGCCAAGTTCCCTGGCTGCCGCGCCCTTGATAAGGTGCATCAGTGCGGATTCCTTTTTTGCCCGTCTGCGGCCGTAGGCAAAGTAGATGATAATGCTGACACCGCCGAAAATGAGGGTAATCTTTAACGCGTCCCAGCCCAGGTCCGACAGAAGCCATATGAAGAGGCAGATGCTTACTATCTGAAGGTAGGGAAACAGCGGCGCCCGGAAACTTGGCCGGTAGTTGTGGATTTTACTCGCGCGGAGGATTATTACGGAAAGATTGGACAGCAGGTAGGCGCCGATTATCACGGCGGAGGCAGCCTTGACCAGGGTCTCCAGTTCCAGGAGCAGGGATCCGTAAATCAGGGCGCCGGTCAGCAGGATGGACACGATCGGCGTTTTAAACCGCCGCAGCACCACGCTCAGGAAACCCGGTATGAGCCTGTCCCTGCCGAGGGCAAGGGGATACCTCGAAGCCGCCATGATGCCGGCGTTAATGGTGGTGATGAAAGCCAGTGCAGCGGCCAGGTTGATGATAATGCGGCCCGGCAGCCCCAGAATGTTAAAGGCCGCGTCGGCAATGGGTGTAAAGGAACTGCGCAGCTCTTCGGCGGGTATAATACCCAGGGTTATGAACAGAATAAATCCGTAGAGAAAGGTGACCGTAAGTATTGAAGCGATGAGTCCCCTGGGCAAGTTCCTTTTGGGCCGGTGGATTTCCTCGGCCATACTCGCCACCTTGACGAGCCCGCCGAAGGACACGAATACAAACCCGGCCGTGGTGAACATCTTTCCGGCGCCGTTGGGGAAGAAGTCCGTATACCGCTTCAAATCGATTTTTGACGCGCCGTAAAAGGAATAGAGCAGCATAAGTACGATGAGCGCAAGGACCAGGACGACCTGGAACCGGCTGGCGATGTCCACTCCCAGGATGTTCAGCAAAAGAAAAACCGCGAGGATAATACCGGAAATGATGAGGGGACTCAAGGTCCCGCCGATAAGCAGGTATATAATTTCCGTGAGGCCGAAAATGGCGAAAGCCGCTTTAAGGGACAGGGCTGCCCAGCTCAAAAGGCCGGAAACGGTCCCCGTACCGGCGCCTAGGCTTCTCGTTATGAAAAAATAATCCCCCCCGGCCTTCGGCATGGCTGTGGCGAGTTCCGTAACGCTTAAAATGCCCACAAAGGCAATGGCTCCGGCCACCAGGTAGGACAGGAAAACGGAGGGACCGGCCCTGTTAAAGGCGATGCCGGGCAGGATGAAAATACCGGAACTTATCATGGCGCCGGAAGCTATGGAAAAAACATCGAGAAATCCCAGTTTTTTTTTAAGCTCCATGCAGCCCCCCCTGTCCCGCAGGCGCCCGGCGATGCATGCGCGATGCCGGAACAAATCCCCCGGCAGCCGCATCCGGATTTACAC
>SPDA01000155.1 GCA_004525155.1 Spirochaetales bacterium | reverse complement strand
GAACTCAAGGACGGCAGACTCGTGGTGATGCTCGAAAAGGCCCTGGCCAACGAATTCGCCGCCCATTTTAAATACAGGCTCATGGCCGAGGAGGCTTTTGCCAAATACGGCCCGGACAACCCTTCCCTTGCCAAGCTGTTCACTGCACTGGCAGATTCGGAATACCGCCACGCGAAGAATCATTATTTTATTCTTAACAAATTCGCCAATCTTGAAAAGTGTTTGGCGGAAAGCATTAAAGGCGAGAACTTCGAAGTGCATACCATGTACAGGGAATATATGGAATACGCTGACAGCAGCGGTCACGGCCTGGCCAAATACACGTTTTTCGACGCCCTGGAGGCGGAAAAGGTGCACGAGAAACTGCTGGCTTCCGCCGCTGCAGGAAAAGCGGATCCGGCGGCCCGGTACTTCACCTGCACTTCCTGCGGCTATACCTTTGCAGTCGAAAAGCATCCCCAGCGCTGCCCCGTGTGCGGCGCGCCCCATGACAAGATAACGGAAGTGGCCTGACTCCGCCGGCCGGGTGAAAAAAAGTGAGCGGACCGCCTGATACGGCAGCGCCGTCTTATTACAGGAGGGGCGGCCCGCCCGAGGAAAAACAATGAACTGCCCTGACCAGGGGCGGCTTTTACAAAGAGCATGAACATATCGGCCCGGGCACGGATTGACGGAGCCGGCAGACCCGTGAGCAGGCCGTTTACTGCCGTTTCTGTCCGGGCGTTCTGCTGGGACGCACGCTGTCTCTATGAATTGTCGCATTTTCCGCGAACCTCGTGCTTCCTCCTGCAATCCTCCCTAACTGTACCTTTTAACCGGGGAGGGGAGGTTAAGGGTTTGTAAAGAAATTGTAAAATCGGTGTAAAATCTCCCGGTTTCGGGTTTTACCATCTGTGCCGCGGAGGTTTTTTTATTATAATGATGCAATGACGGCTGGAAAAAAAGTGAAGATGGTCTTCCCGGTGATCCTCATGCTGCTGACTGCAGCCGCACTCGGCCTGGGCATCCTGCAGTTCCGCTGGCTTACCATGGTTTCCAGGCTTCAGGAGGAACGGCTGCGGAAGAGCCTCCGGGTGTCCGCGGAACAGGTAATCCGCTCCTGTAACGAGGAAATATGGAGCCTCCGCGCCCCCCTTTACCTGACGGGAGACGAATTCGCCCAAGGGGATTTTCAGCGTTTCAACGGCACCATCGATTACTGGAAACAGAACACCCAGTTCCCTGAGCTCATCGATTCGATCTATGCGCTCCATCTGCCGGAAGGCGGAAAACAGGAAACGAAAAAGTACGATATGGCCCTCGGCGCCTTTACCGATGCCGGCATTCCGGAGATCCTGTCCGGGTTTGTGAACCGGGAAATAACGAACTCTGAGGATTATTTCAGTCTTGAAGAGAATCTTCTCAGGCAGGGATATTTCATCGGACAGCCGGCTGGATTTGTCCGGCAGGAGACAGCCGGAAAGGACGAACTCGCCTATCCTGTGCAGCCGCCGGAAATTCTGCTGCCCCTGCGTATTGACCTTGAGGTTATGCTTTACAGGGTCATACCTCATTATATGGAACAGTACCTGGACGGCTATCCATACAGGATTATCATGAATTCGGACACCGACCCCGGGCCGGAAACCGCGGTACCGGCGCCGGCTGACGGCGCTGCCGTCAGCCGGCCGGATCTCGTCCTGGACCTCTACGGCCCGGTACTTGTGAGGTTCCATCCGACGGGCAGCGAGACGGAACGCTATGACGGTAGAAGCCGGGGAACGGCGGCGGATGATCTCCGGACCAATACCGCCTCCAGGCTGCTTCTGCCTCTTCTCAGGGATATGGATGAACACCGCCGGGAAGGCAGGTTTCCCGCTGCCAGCGCCTCCCTCGAAATTTTTTATCCGGGCAATTCAATCGACCGGTTTGTATTCGTTCAGCGGCTGCTTAACAGTCTTTTGAGCAGCGGTGTGCTTCTGCTGCTCATGGCGAGCACCATCGTCATGTACAGTCTCTACCGGCGCACGCTGGCGCAGAAAATCATGGAGCAGGAGTTCACCGCCAGCATGAGCCATGAACTCAGAACCCCTATCGCAGTTCTTAAATCCGCCACACAGAACATCGCCGAGGGCATCGTCACACCCGGTGAACGCCTCAAGGAATATGGAGGCATCATGGACAGGGAAGTGACCAGGCTTTCCCGCATGGTGGAGAGTATCCTCCTCTACAGCGGCCTTGAGCAGGCAAACGCCCTGTCATCGGATCCCGGGGAAATGGATGCCGCGGCTCTCATCAACGATGTGGCGGACAGCATCAGGCTCCGGATGGAACAGGAGAACTGCGAACTGGAAATCGACCTCGGCAATCTTTCCGGGCCGCTGCCGTTTAGCCGGGAGGCGCTTCGCCTGATACTGGAAAACCTCCTTATGAACGCCCTGCACCACGGACTGCCGGCGGAACGGACGAAGGCGAATCCCGCCGCCCTGCGGCTGAAGGTTTCCCGGCTGCCCTACGGTAAGGGCCTCGAGATTGCCGTGGAGGACGAGGGTATGGGAATTCCCGCAAGGGAGCAGGGCAGAATTTTCGAACCCTTCGTCCGCGGCGAGGCGAGCATGCGCCTGCAGCGCCCCGGCAGCGGGCTGGGGCTTCACCTCGTAAAAAGGATAACGGAACTGATGAAGGGAAAGGTGTCGGTTGAAAGTCCTTACCGGGATTCCACCGGGAAAGAAAGAAGGGGAGCCAGGTTCACCGTGAACATACCTTTCCCGGAAAAGCCGCGGAAGAACGGGAAATTCCTTGAAAGCTGAAATTCTTATTATAGAGGACGAAGAAGGCATGGTTTTGACCCTCAAGGACAGGCTCGAGGCGGAGGGATATACGGTTGTTCCCAAAAAGGACGGCAGAAGCGGGGAGGAGGAGGCGAAATCGGGCAGGTACGATCTCATCGTCCTGGATTTGATGCTGCCGGTGCGGGACGGTTTCCAGGTCTGTTCGAACCTGAGGGAGGCCGGCATACGCACGCCGATTCTCATGCTTACCGCCCGGACCACCATCCTCGATACGGTGACCGGTCTGCGCGCCGGGGCCGACGATTATCTGCGCAAGCCCTTCGACATGCAGGAACTCCTGGCCCGCGTGCATGCCCTGCTCAGGCGCTCTCAGAAGGGCGCCGCCCGGGGAAATGCCGCTGACGGGCCGGCCGCGGCGGCTGTGTACCGGTTCGGAGACTTTACTCTCGATACCAGGCGTCAGGAACTCTCAGGCGGCGGAAAGCCGGTGCCTCTGAACACGCAGGAGTATAGCCTGATGGTGTATCTTGCTTCACATCCGCACCGTGTTTTAAGCCGCGACGAACTCCTCGACGAGGTGTGGGGCTACGGCTCGGTGACCACCACCCGCACCGTGGACGTGCACGTGGCATGGCTCAGGCAGAAACTCGGGGAACAGGAAATACCCAGGCACCTCGTTACCGTGCGGGGCAGGGGCTACAGGTTCGAGCCTTGACGGGGCCGGAAGTTACTCTTCTCGTCCCTGGAAATTTTCGCTCCCAGGTCCGTTTCCCTGTTTTTGACCAGTTCCGGCACTTCTCCCGCCATGCCCAGCCTTTCGTTTTTTATGATGAGGACACCCTGTATCCCTTCGATGCTCATGATGCGTTCAAGGGCCGGGGCGATGTCCTCTTCAGCGGAGACGAGGTTTCCCGCGAGGGTCGCGGCGGCATCCGCCAGGGAGGCGTCCTTCGAAAATACCGTTGCCAGATCGCATGTGCCGAAACTGACCGAATGGCCCATGGTTCCCGAAGAGGAGCAGACTGCCAGGGGAAGGGAGGATGGAGGAAGCGATAGGGCGAGCATGCCGCCCAGGGTGCTGCTGCCGGTATAGAGGCCGATGACTGCTCCCCCGGGTGAATGGAGGTAGATGTCCCCGCCGTTTTCGACAATCGCCTCGGAAGCGCCCCGGGCAAGGGCGTATTCAGCGGCCATCTGGGCGATGGTTCCGGCAACCGCAGCCATGGGTCCGACACCCGTTTTCACCGCGGCGCTGAGCATGCGCCGTACCATATCGGGCGCCTTCCCGTCAAAGGGCAGGGGCGCGAAGGAAGTTGCGAAAGCGGGGTGCTCCTCGATGTAATCCTCGAGAGTTTTCCTCAAGCCGGGTATGGCCGCGCAAATATCATCCGATGCTCCGGCGCTCACGCGGTAGTGCGCATTTTTCCAGGAGAAAGGAACGAAGGACCGGCCCTGCGGCGGCGCCGTCCGAGCCGGCGGCTTGTACTGCATCACGCTAAAACAGGGAGGAGCAGGCGGCGAAGGGACAGTTTTCGATGCAGTCGAGGCATTCGATGCACTTGCTCCCGTCAAAGGATATTTCCCTCGTTAAGCGGTCCTTTATAAACAGGGCTCCTGTGGGACAGTGGGTAAGGCAGTTGCCGCACTGGGCGCATTTTTTTTCGTCCCAGCGGACCCCTTTCCTCGCCTCGTCCACCGTGACGCGGAACGTCCGTACATACTCCATGCCCCGGCCGATGTCCTCCTCCGAGCCGGTTATGTCGAGCACGAGGTAGCCTTCCTCCTCCGGCGTAACCTTTGCGCGGAAAATATTGACGATGAGGTCATAATCCTTTACCAGGTGGTAGACTATCGGTTTTTCCGTTTCACACTGGGGAAAGAAAAGCAGCAGCCGTTTTGTTATCATTTGTTTCTCCGCGATCACTTTACGGCCCCCTTTATTTCCAGAGATTTCATGGACTGTTCGCGGGGCAGGTGCTTGAGGGGCGGCGTGATCAAAAAACTTCCGTTTCTGATGTCGTCCGCAAGCAGGGCGGCGATTTTCCGGGCCTTGGCATAGGAGGACAGGGATCCGGTCTCCACCTTCTTCCCTTCTATGGTAACTTCCCCTTTTTTCAGTTCTTCATAGTTGAGCTTGCAGATTACCCTGCCGGTTTTCTCGGGGTAGTCCCGGGAATAATCGATAACCGGCGCGTAGATGTCCCGGTCGCGCACGGTGGTGTATGAAAGTATTTCCTCGTTAAGTATGGGGATGGGAATACCAATCCCCAGGGAGAGGGATACGCCGTAGCCCTTGAAGCTCGCTCCCCGTACGAACTCGGGATTCATGTCCTTCATGTCTCCTGTCAGGGCCAGCGTTCCCGATCCCCCGGTGGGCACGCCGTTCTCGGTCCTTTCACAGGCCGGACTGTGCTGTGTTCCCTCGGCATATACATGGCCCTGGGCTCCGGCCAGCCAGACCCGCGTGCCGATGCCGATGGTCATGTACCAGGGGTCGTTTAAAAGGGGCGACAGCTGGCCCGCGGAACAGTAGGTGAGGTTCTTCATGTTCGGTTTCAGGTGCCCGAGGTAGGTGTAGATCGGACTGTCGGAACAATTAATGGCGATATTGTAATTCTGGTAACAGTTGCGGGGGTTCACCATAATGGCCTGGTTTAAGTCCCTTATGGTGAAATAGGTACGGAGTTCCTTCCGCGGATAATCGTCGGTCCCGTAGGAGAGGGCAAAGAGCTGCAGGGTCTCGCCCGCCACCAGTTTTTCCATGACATGGCCGCCGCCGTAGCGGAACTCCCCGGAGTAGTACATGTTGGCAGGATCATTATGCCTGAGCTGGGTTGCACCGAGATACATATCCACGGCGGCTACGCCGCAGTAGGCGGAAACATCGTCTATCCAGGCTTCGCTTATCCGCATTTTAGGTTTGCTGTGCCCGAAATTGAGGAAGCATCCGGATGAGCACATGGGGCCAAAAGTTGCAGTGGTCACCACATCCACTTCCCGTGCCGCCGCTTCGAGGCCTTTTTTTTCG
>SPDA01000383.1 GCA_004525155.1 Spirochaetales bacterium | reverse complement strand
CCGTGGCGCAGAGAAACTCGCTCATGGTCCTGTCGATGGCCGGCGGATCAACGAGGAACTGCCGGGGTATCTTCAGGTCGCCGTCGTATTCCATCATGCCGGCGTATTCCGCCTGCGGGTACCGCTTCCTGTCGAATTTGTTGAAGTCCGCCTTTTCAAAAGCTGCGGTTATTTCCAGGGCCCTGTCGCCCCGGAAGTTGAAAAAAATGACGCTGTCGCCGTCCAGAACGGGTCCCACCGGCCCGTCGCCGCCGGCGATGACAAAGGGCGGCAGATCCTGATCTATGGCCTGCGTCTCCGCCCGCAGGGTCTCTACGGCCTCATGGGCGCTGCCGAATCGTCTGCCCTCTCCGAGCACATGGGTTTCCCATCCCCTGCGGACCATGTCCCAGTTCGCGCCGTACCTGTCCATTGTTATAACCATCCTGCCTCCGCCGGAGGCCAGGCGGAAATCCCTGCCCTTTTCCCTGTGTTCCGCGAGATATTCCTCGAAGGGATCGATATATTCCAGAGCCGATGTTTCGCCCACGTCCCTTCCGTCCAGGAGGGCGTGCACGCGGATTCTGGCTACTCCTTCCAGAGCGGCCTTGTCCATCATGCCTTTGAGGTGGTCCAGATGACTGTGCACATTGCCGTCGGAAAATAACCCGATAAAGTGGAGACTGCTGTTTTTATTTTTGACATTAGCAATCAGTTTTTTCCAGACCGAACCCTTAAAAAGCGCCCCGGATTCAAGGGCCCCTGTCACAAGCTTGGCACCCTGGGCGTACACCCTGCCGCAGCCTATGGCGTTGTGGCCGACTTCGCTGTTGCCCATGTCCTCGTCCGAGGGAAGCCCGACGGCGGTACCATGGGCCTTGAGCTGGGTATGGGGATGTTCCAGGGTAAGCTTGTCCAGAACCGGTGTGAGGGCATTGGCAAAGGCGTCGCCGTCCCTGTATTTGCCGTATCCGACACCGTCCATGATAACCAGGACCAGGAGGCCCCTCCGTCCTGCAAAACCGGGATTTTTTTCAAGGGGAGCTGTCATGGTGAAACCTCATATCATTTTAAATTTGAAGGGCAAGTATAGCCAATTCGGGAAAACTTTGGAAGGGGCAGGCGCAGGCGGAACAATAACCAGGCGGCAGCCCGAAAGCAGGCTGCCGCCCGGTCTTCAATATCAGGCCTGGTTTACCGCAACACCAGCTGGAGCCAGGCTATATCCGCCGGATCCACCTGTGAAACATAGGGCTGGGCTGAAGCCGCGTCAAAGAACATGGCAGCTTCATACAGCACCCACCGGGCATTGTTCGTACGCGCCGCACCGAAGGATTTGTACTGCTTATAGGCCGCTACATAGGCCCCGAGGAGTAGGTTTTTCTCCTCCATCGTCAAAGGCCCCGTCCCGAGACGCTGAGGCACCCTGAGCGCCGCACCCGGCTCAATGAGGTCCGGATCCGGCAGGCTGCCGCTGTTGACCGCCCAGATAGCCGGCCAGAGCCTGTAGTCGCCCCAGAGACGCTGAGCGATGAGCGTCAGCCTGTCGCCGCCTGTTATGCTGTACGGCGCGGCAAAGCTGATAGCCGCAGCAGCGGAAGCGAGAGCATCGGCGGGGTTTCCCTGCGCCGTGCCGGGAGTCTGGGGATCCGCGGTTACCCTTCCGCCTGAGTTTGACGAGGCCTGGGCGAATATAAGACCCGTTATCAAAATGGAGAGAACCAGGACAAACAATAATTTTTTCATCTTTTACCTCTCATTATTTGTATCACAAAATACTATATAGTGTTTTGTGCGAAAAACATAGTAACAGGACAAAAAAATCTCCCCTGCATCCGCTGTCTCCGGAAGATTCTAGTTGAAATCCTTATTGTATGAGGTATATTATATCTGTAGTTTAAAACTATTTCCCATTATTCAGGAGGATTGCATGAAAAGAAATCTAATTTTAAAGCTTGCATTGCTAGCTTTAAGCGTTTTTCTCATCGTAGGAGTGACGAGTTGCGATTTTTTCTCAAAACTATTTAGTCTCCTCGCTGCTCCTCAAGGTTACGTCGTTGTGGCGCAGACCGGTGTTGGTCTGGCAAATGCGACCGTTACCCTCACCCCGAAGGCCCAGATCGTCCCGCCCCAGTCGGACAGCAAAACCCAGGAGAAGATAGCCACAAACGAGGCAGCACGGGTGGTCCTGACAGCCACAACCGACGCAGACGGGTACTATACCTTCGCTGATGTGGATTTCGGCAACTATGTGCTCACCGCCACGGCCACCGGCTACGGCTGTACCAAACAGATAGTCAATGTATCAGGTCTTGCCCAGTATCTGCCGAGCGTTGCCGCCCTCCCGGATGACAGTCAGCTCCGCATCGTCACCATGTGGAGCCCGGATTTCAAGGATATCGATGTGGCGATCACTTATGATGCGAGTTATGCAGATGGCTCTGTAGCTGCATTCACTGATAATTATCAAACAAGCACTGCAACAGCGGGATTCACACCCGAAAGCGGAGCGACCGGCAGGGAGAAGGTCTTCTACGGCCTTACCGGTTCCACGGACAAGGCAGACGGCGTATCCGTCGTATCCCTCGACATCGACAACAGGGGCCGGGCAACGGACATCGCCGGCGGTCCTGAAACCATCACCATTAAATACATTCCGGATGCCGTAACCCCGGTGGGAACGTCGTTTACCGTTGATGACGCTCACGCTTTATGGTCCAAGCTGCCCGTTGATGCCACAAACTCCTACTCCTGGTGCGGCGCAATGGAATTCTATGTCGATGCCTACAGCCGGTCCTCCGACACTACAGCGGATGATGCCACCCTGGTTACAGCCGACGGTTCCGCGGACGCGGCGCTTGTCGTCTACGTCATGAAAGGAAAAGACATGCTGGGCGCCTATACGCTTCCCGAGTTCACCGTTATCGACAGCGCGTCGATTCTCCGCATAAACACGTTCCTGCTGAGCGATGCGACTGGCACCCAGGTGTTCCAGATAATTCCCGATATCCGCATCATGAACGGCCAGTCTTCCTTCAGGGACCTCGGCATGCCTGAAGACGGCATTATCGTTGTATCTTCCCCCGGAAGAAATTAGTTTTTCACCTTCTCATCAGGGCAGAAGGGCGTAAGGCCCTTCTGCCTCTTTTTTAAAAAAGGAGATGTTTATGAAACGAATAATTTTTCTGTCGGTACTTGTTCTCCTTGTTACGGGAGGACTGCTCTTCGCCCAAAGCTCAACTTCATCCGGCGGAAGAGGCGGCGCGAAGACATTCGATCTTACCATAACTTCGAACGTCGGCTCCGCCCAGGTCTTCATCAACGGCGCGGCGCAGAACAACAAGGGCATGCCGTTTACAGCATCCGGGCTTGCCGGCGGCTCCTACAACGTGGTTGTAAAGGCGCCGGGGTACCAGGACGGCAGCGCTTCAGTCAACCTCACGGCGAACCAGACCGTTACCATCAACCTGAATTCCATGACCGCCGCGCTTACT
>SPDA01000258.1 GCA_004525155.1 Spirochaetales bacterium | reverse complement strand
GCGGCGGAAGAGCGGGCCTACGCGGCGGAAGAGCGGGCCTACGCGGCGGGCAGCCGTATGGTAAAGACAGCGCCCCGGGGACTGTTGCCGGTTATCCGGATTGTACCGTCGTAGCGCTCCACTATTGCCTTGACTATTGAAAGCCCCAGCCCCGAATGGTGTGTTTCATTGTTGTCCTGGCGCTCCCGGTAACTGAAAAAACGGCGGAACACATCTTCTTCCATTGATGCCGGTATGCCCGGTCCTTCATCCGCCACGATGAGAAACACGAAAAGTCCGCGTTTTTCCACGGTAAGAGTTATAAAGCCCTTTTCGGGTGAAAACCCCGCCGCGTTGTCCAGCAGATTGCTCAAGACCTGAACGATCCGTTCCGGAGAAGCGTTGATATAAACGGGGTAGGCCGGTTTGTTTAAATTGTAGGTGAGGTCCCTGCCCTGCTCCCGTATTCTGAAACTTTCAAGCACGCTTTCCGAAAGCCCGGTTACCTCCACGAGCTTTTTCTCCTCATGTTCCAGTCTTCCGTCAAGCACGGATACTTCACGCACCCTCGAAAGGAGAGCCTCCATGCGGACAGCTTCCGACAGAATCATCTGTAGAAAACGCTTCCTTTCATCCTCCCCGGGGATGTCCAGGGAAAGTTCCGCAGCTGAACGTATGGAAGCCATGGGATTTTTGAGTTCGTGCGATACATCCCCGGCAAAGGATTCCATGTCCTGTATATGACCTTTAAGCCGAGCGCTCAGACCGTTCAGGGCCCGTGCCAGGGAGCCGATTTCGTCCTTCTTGCTCTGGTACGAAAAGCCTCCCCGGAATTTTTTGTCGGCGTCGAAAATTGTAAGGGCCTCGTTGCCGAGCCTGCGCAGGGGACGTGAGATGGTCAGGGAAAGGAAGATGCTCAGAAGGACAGCGGCCGCAACGGAGCCGAGGAATATTCTGAAAATATCGAGCCGGACGCTGTAGAGGTCGCGCAGCAGACGGTAGGTTGACTGGGATACCAGAACAGCTCCAATCACTGCCGATCGGTCCCGGTTCCAGACGGGCAGGGCGCTGTAAAGGGTTACCGATATCTGGCCTGCGGAGGATATGCGGGTCGCGGCGCCGTAGCCGCCGTTAAGGGCCTGGATGACCTCCCTGCCGTCCAGCCTGTCCTTGCCGACGTAGAAGTCCGCGGATTCCAGCGGCGCCTGCGGCGGGGAGAGATAAGTTCGGAAAAACCGGACAGGAAAGGTTGCCGCTCTGTAAAGAAGGCTGTCCTCAGCGGAAAGCCGGTCCCTGCCTGCTGGCGGATCATCCGGGCTGGGAACCTTATCATAGGCCTGCCGTACAGCACTTTTATCGGTCAGGCGGGCTGAGTCATCCGCCGCTGCGGGTTCTGCAGGGCCCAGGCCGCTAGAGTCTACGATGACCTGGGCGCCGGTATCGAGAACCCTGTAGCGGGCCTCCTGTTCCATTCGTAGTCTGCCTATGACTTCCTTTGCCAAACCGCTGTCGAGAGTGCCGGCGCCGCCGACCGCAGCGGAGATTATTCTTCCCTGCTGCACCAGCGAGTTTTCCAGGTACTTGAGAAGCTGCTGTTCATAGGTCGAAAGAAAAAAGAAAAATGCAGCGGGCAGAAACACGAGGATGATATTGAAAACCAGGAGTCTGAATGCAATACCCGAAACGAAGTGCCGTTTCTGTTCCATGGGCGCTCAAGGGTCGAACTTGTAGCCGAGACCATAGATGGTCTCTATACCGGAGAATCCAGGATCCGCCGCTTGAATCTTTTTTCTGATGCGCTTTATGTGGCTGTCTACGGATCGATCCGTCACATACAGGTCTTCCGGGTAGGCGGCACCGATAAGCTGGTCCCGGTTTTTTACTGTACCGGGCGATTTCGCGAGGGAGGCCAGAATCCTGAATTCCGTCACCGTCAGGTTCAGCGCAGTTTTGTTCCACTCGGCCTTATGACGGGCCGTATCCAGTACCAGGGGACCCGCCGTCAGCAGTTCCCCGCCATCCTCTGGAATTCTCGCTGAGGATTGGACCCTGCGCAGAATGGCGCGTATTCTCGCAAGAAGCTCCCGCATGGAGAAAGGCTTGCACAGGTAATCATCCGCGCCGATTTCGAGACCCACTACCCGGTCGATTTCTTCGTCCTTTGAAGAAAGGAAAATGACGGGCAGGGTTTCCGAAATCCTGCGGATATTCCGGCAAAGCTCCATGCCGTCCATCCTGGGCATGATGATGTCGATGACTGCCAGGTCAGGAAGCCCCTGCTGGAATTTTTCCCAGGCGGACAGACCGTCGGCAAAGGAGCACGTGCGGAATCCTTCCTTTTCGAGCGCATACGTTATGGTGCTGCGGATATTATCCTCGTCGTCAACGCAGGCGATGAGGGGGGCTTCGCTCGTTTCCATGAAATCATAGTATCATGGATGGGGCGGGGAAACCAGCCGGTATCGTACCAGCGGGGAGAGGCGCTCATTCCGGTTTGTTCGCCAATGCCCCCTCTATCTTTTCCATTACCTCGGCTGTAAGCATCGCTGAAACCTCGAGAGCTTTCATGTTTTCTTTAAGCTGGGTGAGCCTGGAGGCGCCTAGAATGACAGTGCTCACGTTCGGGTTCTTCAGGGTCCAGGCTATGGCGAGCTGGGCCATGGAAAGTCCGGATTCTTCGGCGATCGGGATCAGCCGCCGTACCCTTTCACCGTTAGCCCGGTTTTTTTCGTGTAAATGCCTCTCCTTGAGCCATTCGTAGCCTTTGAGACTCAGCCGGCTGCCCTCGGGTACGCCGTCTAGGTATTTGCCGGTAAGAAAACCGGAGGCAAGGGGGGACCAGATGGTTGTTCCCAGGCCGATGCCTTCGTAGAGTCTCGCATACTCTTTTTCGAAGCGTTCCCTTTCCAGCATGTTATACTGGGGTTGTTCCATGGTCGGCGGGATAAGGCCGTACTGACGGGCTGTTGAGTACGCTTCCATTATCTCCTGGGCAGACCATTCCGATGTGCCCCAGTACAATACCTTGCCCTGACGTATAAGGCTGTCCATGGTGAAGACCGTTTCTTCTATCGGCGTGTCCGGGTCCGGCCTGTGGCAGAAGTACAGATCAAGGTAGTCCACCTGAAGCCGTTTCAACGCCTGGTGACAGGCCTCCACAACGTGCTTGCGGGAGAGGCCCGTCTGGTTCGGCTTGCGGTCAGGATTGCTCCCGAAGAACACTTTGCTGGATACGATAAAAGAATCCCGCGGCCAGCCGGCTTTTTTCAGGGCTTCCCCCATGATGATTTCGGATTTTCCATCCGCGTAGGCTTCGGCGTTGTCAAAAAAATTGACGCCCTGGTCGTAGGCGTAGTTCATGCATTCGAGGGCGGAACCGGTCTGCAGCTGGTTTGAAAAGGTTACCCAGGAACCGTAGGACAAGGCGCTTACTTTAAGCCCCGATTTACCAAGTCTCCTGTATTCCATGCTCTGTCTCCTAAAGTTTGAAAATCCTCTTCGGGTTTTCATAAAACAGCATGCGCGCGATTTCCCTGGCCCGGTCCAGGTCAAAAAGCCCTTCCGTGACTTTCCCGGCCAGGGCCTTCGCCGTATTCCGCCGCGCCAGTTCCAGATGGCCGTACACGCCGTCCACAAAGAGGTAATCGCCGCCGAAGGCGCTTATCTTGTTTGCCGGCACCATCTCAAGCCATTCATTAAGGACCGCAGCGCTGGTAACCGGAGAAACTATGTGCGCCCAGCACATGTCTATAAAAACGTTGGAATTGTTTTTCGCAAGCACGCCTAAAACCTGATGGTAGGGATACCCGATGTGGAAAAGATCGAAACTTACGTCCCTGTATGTCAGGAACAGGGGCGAAAGCAGGGACGGGTCGCTGTGGTAGACGAGATTTCCGTTGCCCTCCTGAATGCCCGTGTGGAACTGGAATGTAAGCCCGCGCTTGTTGGCCAGCGACAGCAGGTGGTGCATGCAGTAATCCTGGAATTTTTTCCCGAGGGTGAAGGCCGACGGGAGGTAGTTGGTCATATGTATGTTTTTGAAGAGTTCGTTGAAATCCTCTTCCGCTTCCGCTCTGGTAACCCGTTCGTAAGCCAGGCTCCGTTCGTATGCCAGGCCGCTCTTGAGACCCGCGGCGCCGCGGCGCAGGGCGTTTTCGAGCAGTACTTCGCAGGCGGAAAGCCATGCGTCCAGGGATGTAACGGGAATGCCGGACTCAGTCTCTACCTTGCGCACCTCTTCCAGGGACTGCACGAACACCAGGTTATCAACGCAATACATGGATCTGAAAAAGGCGGTATCGGCGTCCAGAAGGCTGGTAAAGGAATACCTGTTATCCGTCTTGATTACTTCGTGCAGCAGGCTCACCTCGATGCGGCAGAGATCTTTAAGCACCCGTTTGAAGTGGGGCTGGTTTAAACTTTCGAGAAAGCGGACGTTGAGCTCCCCGATCGTATCTTCCTCAATCCTGGGAATGCCGTACACGGCGCCGGCGGAAATGTCGAGGGACTGCCCGTACCCGGTATGCCTGCATATCTCCCAGAAGGGCTCGACAAGCTTCCACCGGTCCATGAGAGGCATGGAGGGATTAAT
>SPDA01000658.1 GCA_004525155.1 Spirochaetales bacterium | reverse complement strand
TAAAGGTCGCTTTCACGTCTATTTCGGTCAATACACCGAACCCTTCTTTTTTCAATTCGTCAGTCACCCTGGCAACAGCCTCGTCAAACGGAACAGCAAGCGTGGCGCTGAAATAATAACTCATTATTGTTCTCCTTCCGTAAAAATTATTCCGGTTTACCCGGCTGCCGGTCTATCGCGGCAAGAACGATCTCCACCGGCAATCCCCATATGGACAGCGCGGTCACCCCGATTATTTCGAAACCGGATGCCCTGATTATCTCCTCCGCGTAGATTGGCCTGCAGTCGACGAATCCGGGAAAAGCCGCATGCGCCCATTCATACAGTTTCGTCATCGCCGTCTGCTTTCCCCGCCTGGACATCGCCACAACACACATGCGGCCGTCCTTTTTTAACACTCTCCGGCATTGCCGGAGGAGAGGTTCCAATTCAGGCGTATCGAACAACTCCAGGGCGAAACTCATGAAGACCGCGTCGAAACTGCTCTCAGCAAAGTCAAGATTCAAAGCGTCCTTACATTCAAGCTGTACCCTTTTTTCCAGACCTGCTTTCCTGACTCTTGATTCCGTGATTTCAAGCATGCGTCCGGATATGTCGATACCGCATACCCTGCCGGAATCACCGACAGAGCCCGCCAATTCGAGAATACAATGTCCGGTGCCGAATCCTATCTCGAGCACGGTTTCGCCTTCCTTTACCAGCAGTTTCCGAAGTCCGATTTTCCGTAATTTTTTCTCGCTGCCGCCGGCAAGGGCATCGTACCATCCGCTGAATCTATTGTAGTTTCTTCTCGCCTCGTCCTTTGACCGCGTGACCCTGAGAATATCTTTTCCCGATTTCTGCATGTTTTTATCGTAACCTATCGGCCATATCGAAGTCTACCATGCGGAAGGCGTGGCCGCCCGTCAGAAACTCGGCATCTGCTGCGGGCGGTGTTTAATGAATGCATGGCATCCTTTCCTGAATCCTTCAGTGCACGGCTGAATGCCGGATAACTTCGAGCATGCGGGAAAAAATGAGTTTATGAAAGGGATAGAGCGTATACCAGTAAAGCCTGCCTTTTATACCGAGAGGTTCGAAGATGGCGTTCACGCTGACCCTTGAAAACTGTTCGCCCTGCCTGCCGGTCTCCGGTTCAAGCTCGAACTGCAGCCATCCCCTGCCTGGAAGCTTCATCTCCGAGCGGAGGCGCAGCATCCGGTATTGAACAATCTCCTCTACCCGCCAGGAATCGACGACATCCCCGGCCATGAGGACAAGCGGGTCCCGTCTCCCTCTTCCCATACCCACTCCCCCGGCAAGCTTATCGATAAAACCCCGCAGGTTCCAGAGCCACTGGTAGCTGTACCACCCGGAATGCCCGCCGATGTACTGGATAGGAAGAAACGCTTCTCCGGGCGGCGCTTCCACTAAAATAGACTGGGAATAGAGGAACCTTGAACCAAGATGTTCCCCGCCCCATCCCGGTTTCGGGTGGTCCCGGCCGTGGGCGTCAGACCAGCGGGTCTCCGCGATTTCCCGGTCTTCGTTTACGAGGGCTCTCTCAACCGCCTCGGCGATGCCCCGCGGATTAACCTTAAAAAGTTCTTCCGCCCGTTTATCATGTACCAGCGTTTCATTTTTTACGCCGTCAATCAGCCACCTTCCCACCTTGAAAAAAAGGGGCGTTACCAGGGCCAGCCAGAGGCTTGAAAGGGCGGGTGTAAGAAATGGCAGGGGAATAACAAGCCTTTTCAGTCCCCGTGCTTTCGCATAGACCCGCATGATGCCTTCATAGGAAACCGGTTCCCTGCCGCCGATTTCAAATATTTCGTGACCCTCCGGATTATAGGCAAGGGCTTTGATGAGATATGTAAGGACATCCTCTATGGCGATTGGCTGAGCCAGGACACGTACCCATCTGGGCGTTGTCATAACAGGCAGTTTCTCCACGAGGGCGCGGACCATTTCGAAGGACAGGCTTCCGGAACCGATAACAATCGAAGCGCGGAATTCCATCACCGGTACGCCGGATTCCCCGAGTATGGCTCCCACTTCCTGGCGGCTTGCAAGGTGTTTCGAAAGATCCGTACCTTTCCCCAGGCCGCTTAGATAGATGATCTTCCG
>SPDA01000083.1 GCA_004525155.1 Spirochaetales bacterium | reverse complement strand
TTGTGTCAGTATTCAAAATGCGGATTGAACTGCGGCAGATTGGCGTCAGGGACGAATCCAGGGTACTGGGCGGACTCGGCGTCTGCGGCAGGGACTATTGCTGTCATGGTATTACGGATAAGCTTCAGCCGGTTTCAATAAAAATGGCCAAGGAACAGAATTTATCCCTGAATTCCATGAAAATTTCCGGGCCTTGCGGACGGCTGCTGTGCTGCCTTTCCTACGAATACGATTTCTATTGTTCGGAAAGACGGCAGCTTCCGTCGGAGGGAATGAAAATCCGCATGGATGATATTGTCTATAAAGTGATAGAAATAAACGTGCTCACCCGCAGCGTGAAACTTCTGAGCAGTGAAGGCGGCGTCATGGAGGTTTCAGCTTCGCAGTTTACCTATAATCAGAACAGCGGGACCTGGAATCTTTCTCTGAGTATTAACCCGTAAATCGGCTTGACCAGCGCCGGTGAAATTGTTATATTTACTTCCAATACTGTGAAAAACACATTGTTTGCAAGAGGTAATATATGGGACAGGTAAGTAAAAACGCGAGAACAAGTTCATCCACCCAGAAATTTTTCTGCGGTTGCGGCGGGGAAGTCAAGATGAAATCCATCTTTTCCGGCGGAAAATTGAAGAATTTGGCTATCTGCGAAAAATGTAAACGCCAGGAAAGAAAGCCTGGTGATTTCAAATAATGGAAGGATAAGGGAGGAACAGGAAAGTGTCAGGAAAATCTTCTGCGGAAAAAAGACACCGCCAGAGTGAAAAACATAGATTGAGAAACAGGACCGCGAAATCGCAGGTCAAGACTGAAATAAAAAAATTTCTTCAGATTGTTGTCGATAAGGACGTTGCGAAAGCCGAAGGGCAGTATAAGTTCGTTTCCAAGCTGATCGATACGGCGGCGGGAAAGGGGCTGTATCACAAGAACAACGCAGCGCGTAAAAAAGCCAGGCTCTATCAGAATCTGAACAAGATTACCGCAAGCGCAGGGACCTGAGTCGAATACGGAAGATAGTAAAAAGTAAAACTTTATTATGAAAGGAAAATCCGTGAGGGGGCCGAAGTTAACAAAAGCAGAAATCATAGAAAGCATACATCAGAGGGTGAAGATCAACAAGAAAGACATCCATGTGATTATCGATGAATTCTGCGAAGAAATTAAAAACGGGCTCATCGAATTCAGAGACGTGGAACTCCGGGGTTTCGGTACCTTTGAAGTGCGCGTCCGTAAGGGCAGGCACAACGCCCGAAACCCGAAAACAGGAAAAACCGCTCCGGTAGAAGACCACGGAGTAGCGGCATTTCGGGCAGGCCGCGAGCTTAAGCAGAAGGTTTGGCCCTTATCTGACAATGATCCCCGAACATAAATCATCTCCCTTTATAAAGCTGATTACGGAGCTGGGGCTCCTGTTATTATCGGCATTGATGTTCTCGCTTTCTTTTCCAGGATTTCATTCGGATTGGGGATGGTTTCCTTTGGCCTTTGCGGCGTATCTTCCTCTTTTTATCGTTATTCATCGAGCCGGCTGGGTAAAGATTTTTATTTTCGGGCTCCTTTACGTTTTCGTAAGTTACGCGCTTTTCAACATCTGGCTCCTGAAATTCCATCCCCTGGCGCTTATCATCGTTCCCGTTATCTATGCCTTTTTCTTCCTGCTATTTCTCCCCCTGCTCAAACTTGTTGACAGACTGTTTCCCGTCTGGGGCTGGCTTTTCCAGGCCTTCCTGTGGGTCGGTTTTGAATATGCCAAGACAAAGGGTTTTCTGGAGTATTCCTACGGTGTTATCGGTTATTCCCAGTATCTCTTTCTTCCTTTTATCAGAATAGCCTCCCTGTTCGGCGTCTGGGGTGTTTCCTTAATGGTTGTACTGCCCTCCGCTTTTGCCGGCAACCTGCTGGCTCGGGGATTTAAGAACCTTAAAGCCGCTTTCAAGCCCTGGAAGCTGGTCCCCGTAGTCTATGGCCTGCTTTTCGCCGCTGCGCTTGTTTTCGGTGCGGCATCCAGGACCGATCTTTCCGGGACTCCGGTGAAAAAGGTGGCTCTTATTCAGCATAATGTTGATCCCTGGAAGTACAATTATGACGATGCCTTTGACATGCTCGTAAGGCTTAGCCGGGAGGCTGACAAGAAAAATCCCGACCTTGTAGTCTGGTCTGAAACTGCTTTTGTGCCTGCCATAGATTACCATACCAAATACCGTTCCAACCACGAAACCTACAATTTAATAATAAAATTAAAAGATTTTATGGCGAACGAAAGGGTGCCTTATGTAATCGGGAATGACGACGGACAGCTCAAACAACTGGGGGGTGAGGAACGCATCGATTACAACGCCGCCCTGCTGTTTGAGGGAGGCACGATAACCCAAAGATACTGGAAAACTCACCTGGTGCCATTTACGGAGAATTTTCCCTTCCGTAAATCGCTTCCCCGCATCTTTCAGTGGCTAAAGGATGCGGACACCCACTTCTGGGAAAAGGGTACTGAGTATACCGTTTTTGAGGCGGCAGGTATTAAATTTTCAACCCCCATCTGTTTTGAGGACACCTTCGGATATTTGTCCAGGGAATTTGTCCGCAGGGGAGCGGAAATAATCGTGAACCTTACCAATGACAGCTGGTCCTTTTCCGTTCCCGCGATGCAGCAGCATTTGGCCATGGGCCTTTTCCGTGCCGTTGAAAACCGGCGTACCCTGGTGAGGAGCACAAACGGCGGCATTACCTGTACCATTGACCCGAACGGACGCGTGACATCAAGATTGACTCCCTTTACCGAGGATTTTCTCGTTACGGAGGTTCCGGTATACACCGCCTCGACAACCCTCTATACACGCTGGGGGGACTGGTTCGGTTATGTCTGTCTATTCGGTTCGCTTTTAGTGCTGATTTTTGGAATAGTGCGCCGCATTGCATTGACAATGAGGCACAAGTATAGGAAAATATAGACACTTCACGTAACCTATGAGTCGGTTATACGCGATGTCTATGGGAGACAAGGTTGGAAAACAGGACAAAGGTACTCATAGTAGATGACGAAACAATCAATCTCGATTTTTTTGATGTAATGCTGACCAAATTAGGGTTCAAGGTGGAACTTGCCGAGGACGGGGAGGAAGCCCTCGAGAAAGTACGGCGGTTTAATCCCGACATCATTATCCTGGACAATATTATGCCCAAAATGACGGGCTGGGAAGTAACGAAACTTTTAAAGAACTCCGACGATTATAAGGATTTCCGTAACATTCCCATTGTCATGTTTTCCGCCATGGACGATGTGAAGGACAAAATTGAAGGATTCGAACTCGGTATCGAGGATTATATTACCAAACCTTTCAATTTTTCAGAAGTCCTGGCGCGAATTCGTTCCGTGCTTCATCGCAGAGCACTGGCAAAGACCCTTATTCAGGGTGAGAAAAAGATTGCCATGGTGACATCTTTGAATGAGTCACTGGTTTATTTTACCAAACACCTTAAAAAGCCCGTCCTTGACATGCTCAAGGCCGCACAGGAGACATTGAGCGGTGAGACTGAAAAGCCCAAAACCGGTCTTAAGGTAAATCTTGCAGAAAAAGTCGAGGAGGAGTGTCAGCAGATTCTTCTGGTCCTGAAGACACTTGAAGAACAGATTCATACTCTGGAAAAGGGAATGGAAAGCCACTCGGAAGAAGGTAACGGAGAAAAAATGCTCCTCGATCTCGAGAATACCTTCCAGCAGCAGTTCAGGTTGTGGAAGGAAGAAACGAAAAATCCGGGAGGAGTGGGGCCGTGATCACAGAGCAGAAAAAGGAAGTTGTAAGACTGTTCAGCGAAGGACGAAAGCAGTATAAATTGATGGAATTTTCCAAGGCAAAGGAACTGTTTGATCAGGCATTAAAAGTCAATCCTGAAGACGGGCCTTCCAAGGTTTATTCCATGCGATGCCAGGTATATATCGAAAATCCGCCCCCGGAAGATTGGGACGGTGTATTTGTAATGAAAACCAAGTGAGTTCCCAATGGCGAAAAGTGCAGAAACCAAAAATCATGAAAAAATGACAACAACTTTCGGAAAGACCACCGTATTCAAGGGAACCCTGAAATTCAGCAAACCCCTTAAAATCGACGGACGTTTTGAAGGGATTATCGAGTCCGATGGTTTTTTATATATCGAAGAGGGAGCCCAGGTACAGGCAAATATCAGGGTCGGTTCCATTGTTATTGCGGGTGTTGTCCATGGCAATATCGAGGCGATCGACAATCTTGAAATGCTTCCCTCCGGTCAGGTTTACGGCAATGTCCGGACAGCCAAGCTGAGAATTGCGGATGGTGTTATATTTCAGGGAAAGTGCGAGATGCTCAAGAGTCCGGAGGCCGTTGATATTTTTTCAGCTCCGGCCCCGAAGCTCAAAGAAATAGTCAAACCGGCCTGAGGCATGAAGCGAACAATCCGCTGTTATCTGACAACAGAGGAGCGGCTCAGAAGGTTTTTCAAAAGCAGGCGTAAAAGCGGCGTCAGGATTTGCGTGAACAGCAGGCGTTCCGCTATAAAGGTCGGAATAAAAGGCAAATACCCGGAAAAAATTCAGGGTGTTATCACTAGGCTTGAATCCGCACTGGGTGAAATTTTCGTGCGGGAAGATGAACGGTCATTGCCGGCGGTTGTAGTCGAGGCTTTGAAAAATAAAAACCTGACCATATGTATGTCCGAATCCTGTACGGGGGGGCTCGCAAGCGCCATGTTGACCGGGGTTTCCGGCAGTTCGGCCGTTTTTTGGGGATCTTTTATTACGTATTCCAACAATTTTAAAGAAAAGCTGGGCGTCGATCCTTCCATCCTCGCGAAACACGGGGCTGTGTCGGAACAGATTGTACGGCAGATGACCCAGGCATCAATGAAGAGTTCCGGAGCGGATATTTCAATCTCCATATCCGGTATAGCGGGACCGGACGGCGGAACTGAAGATAAACCCGTCGGCACGGTATGGATTGGATTGAAAATGGGTGATATACTTGAAGAAGCATACGAATTTCATTTTTCAGGTAACCGTGAAAGTGTCAGAAAAAAAAGCTGTATTGCGGCGTTCTGTCTGGTGATGGGAATACTTGATGGCAAAATATTACTTGACAGCCTTAAGAAGTCGAAATATAGTAAGTTATATAGTAAACAGTATAAGTAAATACTTATAATCCCTGCTGAAACCAGTTAAAGAACGTTTTGAAATAGGCAATCAGTTCCCAGGTATATTTCAATTTTTAAAACCTTTGGTTATACAATTAATGAATTTCCATAAGATAGAAAATAAAGATAAATAGAGGTGGAAAACTCAATGTCAATCTTACGCAAGAAAAAGAACCAGAACGATCCCGCAGAATTCCAGAACGAGATGGAATTCAATAAGGAAGAAAATCCCGATTCCGAGGCTTTGAACCAGACGGAGGCGGAAAAGGATAGATACAAAAATGACAAACCGAGGCGGTCGAAAAGAGGCCGAACGGAATATTCCGCCCAGGATGGTTCTGCCGCCTCTGAGGAATCCCTGTCAGATACGGCCGGCGCTGTTTCGGAATACAGCGGGGGTGAAACAGGCGAACAGCCGGTGACCTCCGAAAAAACGGATTCTGTCGTGGAGACGCAGGCGCCGGAGGAAACGCAGCAGGATAGGGAATTTGAACCTCCTACGACTGTTCTCATACGTAAAAAACCGAAGGTCAAAAAAACCATGAAGGTGGAGATATCCCGGGGTAATGAAAACGGCGGCGGACGGCAGAACGGCGATCAGAACAGGGATACTCCCGATTATCCCGCGGCAGCGGCAACCGATGAAAAACGGCATCAGTATAAAAAGAAATCCTACGGCGGATCAGACGATGTGAACGCTGAACGCTTAAGCATCAATGAATTGATTAAAATGGAAATACCGGATCTCCGGGACCTCGCCATTAAAATGCGAAAAGTTCCGGAGGACCTCAACTCCCTGCAGAAACAGGAAGTCATTTTTCAGATTCTGAAAGCACACACGTTCCGGAACGGCATAATCCACGCGTACGGCTCTCTGGAGATACTTCCGGACGGTTACGGCTTTCTCCGTTCTCCCCAGAACAGCTACCTGCCGGGACCTGATGATATATATATTTCCCCGTCCCAGATTCGGCTTTTCAATCTGAAAACCGGGGACACTGTGTACGGCCAGATACGGCCGCCGAAGGAAGGCGAACGCTTTTTTGCCATGCTCAGGGTGGAAAGCGTCAATTTCGACGAACCATCCGTAGCCCAGGCCAGGGTGCCCTTTGACAACCTCACTCCGCTGTACCCCATGGAAAGGATAAATCTTGAAACTGAAAACAGCGATCTTTCCACGAGGATGATTAATCTTTTCTGCCCTATCGGTAAAGGTCAGCGGGGCCTCATCGTAAGCCCGCCGAGAACAGGTAAGACCATACTGCTGCAGAAAATCGCCAATTCCATTACTACCAACCATCCCGAGGTGAATCTTATCGTACTGCTCATCGACGAGCGGCCCGAGGAAGTTACCGACATGCGCCGAAACGTCAAGGGCGAGGTTATTGCCTCCACGTTTGACGAGCAGGCCACCAGGCATGTGCAGGTGGCGGAGATGGTCATAGAAAAGGCCAAGCGGCATGTGGAACACAAAAAGGACGTGGTAATCCTGCTTGATTCCATAACGAGGCTTGCGAGGGCCTACAACCAGACCGTTCCCACATCGGGAAAGATACTCTCCGGCGGTGTCGATTCCAACGCCCTGCACAAACCTAAACGGTTTTTCGGCGCGGCGCGGAACATCGAGCACGGCGGCAGCCTAACTATAGTCGCAACGGCGCTCATCGATACAGGCAGCCGCATGGATGAGGTTATTTTCGAGGAATTCAAGGGAACCGGCAACATGGAAATACACTTGGACAGGAAACTGTCCGACAGGCGGCTGTTCCCGGCCATCAACATTAAAAAAAGCGGTACGCGAAAGGAAGAACTGCTCCTCACCGAGGAGGAACTGAACAAAATGTGGGTATTGAGAAAAGTCATCAATCCCATGGATGATGTAGAGATTATAGAGCTTCTCCTTGACAGGATGCGTAAAAGCAAGAATAATAAGGCTTTCCTTCAGTCCATGAACACTTCCGTGGTAACTGAAGCGGTAATGAATGATTATCAATAGGAGACTGATATATGAAAAAGGAAATACATCCTGCATATTTTCCAACAAAAGTTACATGCGCCTGCGGTAATGTGATTGAGACAAAATCGACTGTAAAAGCGCTGCAGGTTGAAATATGTTCCTCGTGTCATCCGTTTTTCACCGGAAAACAGAAGCTCGTTGATACGGCTGGAAG
>SPDA01000582.1 GCA_004525155.1 Spirochaetales bacterium | reverse complement strand
GGGCATCTTGCTGTTCACACCGAACCTCGGCTTCAAGGATTTCCCCATAAAAGAGAAAATCGAAAAGGAATTCGGTGTTCCCATGCTCCTGGAAAACGACGTTAACGCCGGTACCTACGGCGAATTTATGGCGGGCGCGGCCAGAGGCTTCCGCCATGTTGTGGGCGTCTTCCCCGGAACGGGCATCGGCGGGGGCTTAATAATAAATGGAAGACTCTTCGTCGGGGGTTCAGGTAATGCCGGGGAAATAGGACACATGATTATCCAGGTGGAGGGACCCCTCTGCGGCTGCGGCCATTACGGCTGCCTCGAAGCCCTGGCGTCACGAACGGCCATGGCAAAGGACGCGGTATCCATTGCCGGTTCCGGAAAACCCACCTCCGCCTATGCGAAGGCCGGAACAGACGTAAAAAAATACAAAAGCAGCGTGTTCAAGCTCGGTCTCAAGGAGGAGGATCCTTACCTGACAGAAATCATTGACCGGTCCGCCTATTTCCTGGGAATAGGCATAGCCAACTGCATACACATACTCAATCCCGAGGTAGTGGTGATCGGAGGCGGACTTGTCGAAAAACTGGGCGATTACTACATGAACGAAGTGGAAAAATCCATGCGCAAACATACCCTTCCGCAGCTGCTGTCCGAAGTAAAACTCTTAAAGGCTGTCCTCGGAGACGATGCCGCTGTAATTGGGGCGGCGGGCATCTATCAGGAGCTGACGGGTTCCCGATGAATCAGGAAAACAGGAACCGGCTTGCCGCGGTCATAGATATCGGGTCAACTGCCATACGCATGATGGTGGCTGAAATCCGTCCTGACAACAGCTGGCGAGTTTTAGACAGGATATGGAAGACACTTTCCCTGGGAAGGGACGTGTTCGTCTCATCAACCATAAGCAGGGACTCCCTCGTGCAGTCCCTCCAGATACTGAAAGGCCTGCGCGAAGTTCTTGCCGGGTACAAGGTGGACGAACAGGACATCCGGATTATTGCAACCAGCGCCGTACGGGAGGCGAACAACAGGGACACCTTTCTCGACAGAGTGACCATCAGCACCGGGTTCAGGGTGAGCATTATAGACGGCATAGAAGAAAACAGACTTACCTACATGGCCGTGCAGCATGCCGTCAAGGACATGGAAGCGGTGCTATCCCGGTCCAACTCCCTCATCATCGAAGTAGGAGGCGGGAGCACTGAACTCATGCTCCTGCACCGCGGTAAAATGGTTGCCGCACACTCCATGAACATCGGCACCGTGCGGGTTGAAGAAATGGTGAAAGGTTCAGCAGGAAAAGACTACTTAAGCCGTTTTCTGCTCGAAAATATCAGCACCCGGATAGAAGGCCTCGACAGTGAAATGGATCTCAAGCGCATCCGGTATTTTATCGCGGTGGGCGGCGATGCGCGTTTTGTTGCAGGACTCATCGGCGAACCGGTTAACGAATGGTATTCGACTGTAAAAAAAACCGACTTCGAAAAATTTGTAAAAGAGATTAAGAACTTATCCGTTGACGAGTGCGTAAGCAGGCTCAATATCCCCTATGATGAGGCTGAAGGGCTGGTCCCCTCCCTGCTCATTTACCTTAATTTCATGAACGGCACATCTGCGGACCACCTCATCATACCGAATGTGAGCATTCGCGACGGTATAATAATCAGCATGATTCAGGGGCCAGACCCGGCGGCAAACGCGAAATTCCACTCCCAGGTTATCGCCTCCGCCCTTGGCCTGGGAAAGAAATACAGGTTCGATGAAGAGCACGCAAAACATGTGGCCATGCTTTCCCTGAAGCTTTTCAATGCCCTCGATGCGGAACATGGTCTCGATCCCCATGCCCAGCTGCTTCTGGAGGTTTCCGCGCTGCTGCACGACGTGGGCACCTTCATAAACCCCAGTTCTCATCACAAACACGGTGAATACCTCGTTTCCAATTCCGAAATTTTCGGTCTTACAAGGGACGACATACGTATTATATCCAATGCGGTCCGGTATCACAGGAAATCGCCTCCCAATCCTTCCCACATCAACTATATTTCCCTGTCCAGGGAGGAGAGGATAAAGGTGCTCAAGATCTCGGCCCTCGTACGCATCGCCGACGCCATGGACAAGGGCCACATGCAGCGCATCCGGAACTTCATCCTGGAAAAAACCGACGAGGAAATCATCATCAGGTGTGAAGCCAGGGGGGACATTTCCATTGAGCGCTATGGGCTTCCGGAAAAGGCGATCATGTTCGAGGACGTTTTCGGCTTGAAGGTGATACTCGGGTAGCGGTACCCGCAGTCGTGTGGAGATTATGATGGAAAACGTAAAGAAAGCCAAAAAAGGCGGACATGAGAATCCCAGGTTTTTCAACAGGGAATTAAGCTGGATAGAATTCAACAGACGGGTGCTGGACGAGGCCCTCGATCCTTCCCTTCCTCTCCTGGAACGCCTCAAGTTCGTATGCAT
>SPDA01000320.1 GCA_004525155.1 Spirochaetales bacterium | reverse complement strand
TGGCTGCTGCGGCGGACAGCATGCGCGCGGCGGTCTCCCGGCAGGATGTTTTGTCCTTGAAATCCTTGAGCGGTATGGACGCGATGCCCGGCATGTATGCAGGAGACGGTTCCCTTATTGCCCAGTCAAGGCAGATTTTAAGAAGGAAAGCGTCGCAGTTGCCGAGGTAATAATCCGAGAAAGGCGTTCCCGAAATGGAACCGAAAAGAAGAGAAACAAGAATCGTGCGTTCGGCCCGGGGAAGTTTGCCCGTGATGCTTTCGATGGCATCCTCGTAAGAGGCGTAGGGCTCGCGGTTCTCTGTGTAGAACGACAGGTTTTTCGCAAAATCGCCCGGCCGGGGTAGAAGTGAACTGTCCATTTCCCCGGAGACCGCCATGGAAAACTGAAGCTCGTCCAGCACCGCGAGATAATACCCGTATTGGTCAAGATTCGCGGGCAGAGACAGATCGAGCTTTGAGAGGAACTTCAGGAATACCGCTGTTTCTTTCCCGCTTACGTTCCCGGAATTGTTTATAAGCATGGTCAGCACTTCTCTCCGGGCTGATTCCGGCAGAAGGTGCATCTGTCTGCCGCAGGATAGGAAGAAGGACTCCCGTTCCGCCGGGGCGAGACCTTCCGCGTAATGCCGTGCGAGACTCGTGTTTTCCGACGGCAGCCGGTTGGTCAGAAGCACGTAGGGCGAAAGCATGCCTTTTTCCTCGAGGCGCCTGACCGCATCGCCCCACAGGTCGATATCCGAGAGAGCTTCGAGGAGCGAACTGTCCGTGGCGCCCTCGAGCAGGGATCGCAGGTTTCCCTCTTTTTCCAGGGCATCGAGCTTGCGGATAATGTCATCGGTAACAGGCATCGCCCAGAAGAGGTTCGGGCCTTTGGGAAAAAGTATCACGCGCCCGCCCCGGAAAATGCTGCCGGACGTAAGGTGTCCCCATAACAGGTTATCTACGGGGGATTCATCCGGATTGGTCCAGACGAGGCCGGTGTACAGTTTTCCCCTTCTTCTTTCACCCTGTTTCAAAGCCCTCATGAGCTTGAAGGAGACAGGCGAAGGGCTCCGCCAGAGTTTATCGACGGTGTAGGGAAACGCGTTCCTCGAATTGATGTCGCCTGCCACGGTGGCGAGCACAGCCTGACCTGATGCCTGCCAGGCATCGGCAAGGCCGAAATACGTTACATGAATCTGCCCGGAGAATAGGAGGGCAGGAGCTGCGCCCAGCAGGAACAGGATGAACAGCGGACCGGCAATGATTCGTTTCATGAATGTCTCCGGGTAAACTATACCGTTACAGGACAGAGAAAATCAAGGGCGCTTCTAAAAACCCGGAAGGGTCCTTTTGCTTTAAAGGTCCAGCGACTCCGGTATTTTATTGAAAATCAGCCGGCATGTTGAGCTCATGTGTTCCCTGAAGGCTTTGAGCGCCTGCCCGGGATCTCCGGATTTAATGCCGTTAAGGATATTTTCATGTTCCCTTACCACGTAGTCCACGTTTGCGACGACCTTGTGGGTCCTCGCGATTTCCTCGTGCATGAAGGATTTGAGTGTCTGATAAATCGAGCGGAACAGCGAGTTTGCGCTGCCCGATATGACGGCGGCGTGAAAAGTGTAATCCGCAGATGTCAGCTCCGCGGAGGAAAAATCCGTAAGGCATCTGCGCATGCGGGAGACCTGCTCTTCCAGGATGCTGATAGTGTCCGCGGCTGCTTCCGGGTTTTCCCCCTGCAGGGTCGTAAGCTTGAGAAGGCTCCTCTCTTCCAGGACTATCCGCATTTCAATAAGTTCGAAGAGTTCATTATCTCCCAGCAGTATGGACCAGGTCAGGGCTTCTGACGATATGTTTTCGCGGGGGGAAACATAGGTGCCCTTGCCGGTCTGCGATTCGAGGACGCCCAGGTAATTGAATATTTTTATCGCCTCCCGTATGGTAGGCCTGCTCACGCCGAACATTTCCGCCAGGTTGTTTTCCGGCGGGATTTGGTCGCCCACTGTATATCTGCCGGAGGCAATAAGCTGTTTAATCTCTTCCATTACCTGCTCTACTACCGTCTTTTGTTTTATTATCTTTTTATTCATACACCCTCATATTGTAATACAGCTTGACATTCTATCAAATAATAGTCATTTTAAGAAATTATGGCAACTATAAAAGGATGTGTGTTATAATAAGGCCAATGGGACAAACTGAAGCGAACATAAAAATATTAGTCAAACTCTACGGAAGTTTCCGCCGGTTTTCCGATGAGAAAACGCCGGGTTTGAGGGAAATGATTCTCCCTGAAAATTCAACCGTCCGGGAACTGCTCGAGCACCTGGGGGCGCCGGAACGCGAGGTATTTGTCATTACCATAAACGGAACCCACGCGAAACGGGAAAACCTGATTCATGACAACGATGTAGTGGTTTTTGTTCCGCCTGTAGGGGGGGGATAAAAAAACAGCGTTGTCCGGATATCATGCGATCTTGACTAAAAAAGGTAATTGTCATACATTATTACAGCATATCAATTATACAGTAACAAATCGATTTAAAGGAGTTTTATATGAGTTCATTCAAAAGCCCTCTTCACGAAACAGTCATGACCACGCCGACCCAGGTGTGGAACGATTCCTGTTCCTTTGAGGAGTTGAAATACGCCATCGAGCACGGAGCCGTAGGCGCCACGACAAACCCGGTCATCGTGGGCGAAGTGCTCAAGAAGGAGATGCACCTGTGGAAGGACCGCATCAACGAGCTGATCAAAACCATGCCGAAAGCGACGGAAATCGACATAGCCTGGAAGCTGATCGAGGAAATGGCTGTCAAGGGCGCTGAATTTCTTCTTCCCGTTTTCGAGAAAGAAAAAGGCCTCAAGGGCAGGCTTTCCATCCAGACCAACGCCCAGTACTACAGGGACGCGGAAAAGATGTCCGAGCAGGCTCAGTATTTCAACACCCTGGCCCCGAACATGCAGGTCAAGATGCCCGTGACCAAGGCCGGTATCGCGGCTATCGAGGACGCCACGTATCACGGCGTATGCATCAATGCCACCGTCAGTTTCACCGTTCCCCAGAGCCTGGCGGTAGGCGAGGCCATAGAGAAGGGCTTGAAACGCAGGGAAGCGGAAGGCAAGGATGTATCCCGCATGAACCCCGTCTGCACCCTCATGGTGGGCCGCCTTGACGACTGGCTGAAGGCCTCTGCCGATAAAGCCGGCATACTGGCCAACCCCGCCTGTTATGAATGGGCAGGTGTTGCGGCCATCAAGAAGGCGTATAATATTTTCAGGCAGCGCGGCTACCGCACCAAGATGCTCTCCGCGGCGTACCGGAACCACTTCCACTGGTCAGAGCTGGTAGGCGGCGACCTGGTTCTCACCATCCCCGGCAAGTGGCAGAAACGCATAAACGCATCAGGCATTCCGGTTATAAAGACTAAAATAGACGAACCCGTACCTGCGGACATGCTCAAGGAACTGACAACCAGGCTGCCGGAATTCAACAGGGCCTATGACGAAAACGGCCTCAAGCCCGAAGAGTTCGAAACCTACGGCGCCACCGCCAGGACCCTGCGCCAGTTTCTTAACGGATACGCGGACCTCCTGTCGGTTATCCGCGACTTCATGGTGCCGAACCCGGATAAGTAAACCCGGCCGGGCAGAAGAGCCCGACGTACATGTTTTGATTTCGTCCTTATTGATGCCGGGATTGCTCATGCAGCGGTCCCGGTTTTTTATTCCCGGTTATGTTATAATGAGTTGAAGCGGAAGGAGAGGTTATTATGAAACTTGTTAACAACGTTCATTGGGTCGGCAAGGTTGACTGGGAACTGCGTAAATTTCACGGCAACGAATATTCCACGCACCGCGGGACGAGTTATAACTCCTACCTTGTAAAAGAGGAAAAAACGGCGCTTATCGATACGGTGTGGCTTCCTTACGCCGGGGAATTCCTGAAAAACCTCGAGCGTGAAACGGAACTC
>SPDA01000666.1 GCA_004525155.1 Spirochaetales bacterium | reverse complement strand
GCGAAACTTGCGAAGAAAATTGAGTGCGGCGCCCAGTTCATCATTCCGCAGGTGGGATACGACATGCGTAAAATGGACGAAATACTGCAATGGTTGAATTATAAAAACCTGAAGGTTCCCGTACTGGCAAACATCTACATTCTCCCCTATTCCGTATCGAAATTCATGAATGCCAACAACGTACCCGGATGCGTGGTTACTGATAAAATGGTGGCAGATCTGGCCGCAGAAGCAGCTGCGCCGGACAAGGGGAAAGCAGCCAGGCTTCTCAGGGCCGCGAAACATTACGCCATAGCCAAAGGCATGGGCTGTGCGGGCGCCCACCTGGCAGGGCACAATATCAGCTACCAGATGGTGGAATACATCATCGACAAGGGCGAAGAATTATCGAAGGGCTGGAAAGGCCTCGTGGAGGAATTCGATTACCCGCAGAAGGAAGGGTTTTACTTTTTTGAAAAAAATGCGGCAACAGGGCTCAACAGCGACACATTATCCGTGCGTCCTTCCCGCAGGCGCATTCCCCTCATTTACCGGATCTCGCGCCTTGCCCACTCGATCATGTTCAACGAGAAAAGCCTGTTTTTCAGAATGTTCCAGCCCACGGCCGCCCGGATAGATTCGAAACCGCGCGCGAAAAGAAATTTCGGCTGGCTCGAACACCAGGCGAAGACGGCGATGTTCGGATGCATGAACTGCGGCGATTGCGGCCTTTTCGACGTTGCCTACATCTGCCCCATGTCCCAGTGTCCCAAGCAGCAGAGAAACGGCCCCTGCGGAGGGAGTTACGAAGGCTGGTGCGAGGTGTACCCCGGTGAACGCGAGTGTATCTGGGTCCAGGCTTACAACAGGCTCAAACGATTCGGGGAGGAAGGCAAAATCGAACAAAATATCGTGCCGCCCTGCAACTGGGCCTTGACGGAAACGTCCTCCTGGCTCAATTTTTATCTGGGCCGGGACCATACCGCGAAAAAACTGGGTATTGCGCCGCCTAAAAAACGGGGCAAAAAAGCGGAAGTTCCTGCCGGGCAGGCCTGACGTTTAAAAACACGGGCTGGGTTTTTTACTCCACCGTGTAATCAGATCGGAAGGCTCACAGTAAAGCAGGATCCTTTACCTGGTTCGCTCGAAAGATCGATTGTTCCTCCCAGGTTATCGACGAGCAGCTTCACTATGGGCAAACCCAGGCCGGTACCGGGGATGCTTTTGGTTTTTTCGCTTTTAATGCGGTAAAATTTATCGAAAACCCTGGCCTGGTTTTCCTTTTCTATACCGAATCCGTTATCACGAACTTCAACCACCAGACGGCCCGGCTGTGCGGCAACCGTAACGGTTATTTCTCCTTCGTCCTGGGTGTAATTGATGGCGTTGGTAATGAGGTTGCCGAAAATGCTTTCGAGGGCGAGGGGATCGGCCGTTATTTCCGGAACCCCTTCTTCCGGTACCCTGATCGTCAAATGCTGCCGCCGTTTTTCAACCCTGGTCGACAGAAAATCGACAATCTTCCGGATCATTTCTCCTACCCGGACCGGCTTCGGTTCGGAATAGACAGTGCCCGCTTCAATCCTGGTAAGGTCCAGAAGATCGCCCACCAGAGAAATCAGTTCATGGGTTTTTTCAAGGGCCCGGGAAAGAATGGGTATGTCTTCGGACAGTTTTCCATTGGTTCCGTCATTGATGACCAGGGCAAGCTGTTCATGGATGGTGGACAAAGGTGAACGCAGTTCATGGGAAACTTCAGCAACAAACTCGGACTTGATCCTGTCCAGCATTTTTATAGCCGTAATATCGGAAATGGTCATGACGGCGCCTAAGAATTCGTTTTCATCGTTCACCACCGGCTGGCCCCTCACGAGCAGAAACTTGTTGCTGGCCGGGGAAAACTCATAGGGCGGGATTTCATCCGTGCTCGTATATGCGCCTGAGGATATTTTTCTTACCAGGTCGCAAAACCCGGCATCCGACACATAATCATCGATCGGTCCGCCGAGCGGAAGATCCGGTTTCAGGTCCAACTGGCGCGAGAAAACGGGGTTAATAAGGATGACCCTCGCTTCCGTGTTGGTTGTCAGG
>SPDA01000046.1 GCA_004525155.1 Spirochaetales bacterium | reverse complement strand
CCTCAAATCGCTCGAGGTTATTGTACCGTTTGTCAGAATAACGGCATCTTCACCTGAACGGTACATCGAATCGCCGGTTATATAAAAAATTATTTCTTTGTTCTCGACGGTCCTCCCGGACTCGGTGGTACCCTCGAAAAAAAGGCCTTCCCAGGTATCAACATTGAAATTCATGCTGGTGCCCGTGAAAACCTCCTCCTTGCCTTTTTCGTTAAGGGTGTAGGTTATGTCTCCCAGGGCCGTAATGGTGCGCGCGGACTGGTTGTAGAGGATCTGCTGTGCCCTGATGGTATGTTTCGTATTCTGTTCTTCATCCTTCATCTCAAGAAGGATGTCGCCCTCGAGGAGGATGTATTTTTCTTCGACCTCGGACAGGGAAAAATACTCCGTGGTACGGGCGGATTTAATGGTTATCGTTTTTTTGGATTTTTTAGGGGCGGGCGCCTCCTGCGTTATGCCGTAATAGGTGTAGAGCTGCCCGCGGAGTTCCTTGACATCTCCCTTTTCCGGCAGCCCCAGGGTCCTGCTCCATTCCAGAAGGTCATAATAACCGGCGGATTCGAGGTCCCTGGCCAGGGTCTGCCGGATAAGCGAAGGTTCCGGCGCCGGAGGCGTGTTCTCCTCGAAATAAACTCCTTCCCACTCCCTTGCCCACAGTCCCGCGGAGGTGAAAATCAGCAGCAGCAGAAATAGTTTTTTAAAGAGCATGCACACATCCTAATTTTTCAATTCCCGCACAAGGTAGCTTCCCGTGTAGGATTTTTTACAGGCGGCTATCTTTTCCGGCGAACCTGACGCCACGAGATACCCGCCTTCGGCGCCTCCTTCAGGACCGAGATCGATAATGAAATCGGCCTGTTTTATGACATCCAGATTATGCTCTATGAGGATGACGGTATTTCCGTTGTCCGCGAGTTTCTGCAGAACCTCCATGAGTTTTTTGACGTCGGCGAAATGCAGCCCGGTGGTGGGCTCGTCGAGAATATACAGGGTGCTTCCCGTATTGCGTTTGGAAAGTTCCAGCGAAAGTTTTACCCTCTGGGCTTCACCGCCGGAGAGGGTCAGGGCGGATTGGCCGAGCTTGATATAGCCCAGGCCCACGGACGTGAGAGTTTTAAGTTTTTCCCTGGCCGACGGAATTGTGCTGAAAAATTCGGCGGCGTCTTCCACCGTCAGCTCGAGAACGTCGTATATATTTTTTCCCTTGAACCGCACATCCAGCGTTTCCCTGTTGAACCTTTTTCCTTTGCAGACATCGCAGGTTATGTACACGTCCGGAAGAAAATGCATTTCTATTTTGATGGTACCGTCTCCCTGGCAGTTTTCGCAGCGGCCTCCTTTCACATTGAAGGAAAACCTTCCGGGCTTGTAGCCGCGGGCCCGGGAATCAGGGAGGGAAGCGAAAAGATCCCGTATGGGTGTAAACAGCCCAACGTAAGTGGCGGGGGTCGAACGGGGCGTCCGGCCGATGGGACTCTGATCGATATTTATCACCTTGTCTATGTTTTCCGTGCCTTCGACTGTGTCGAAATCCCCTTCGGGAAGATGCGAACGGTGAAGTCTGTTGTGAAGAATGGGATACAGCAGGTCACCCAAAAGGGTGGATTTCCCCGAACCGGATACGCCTGTTATCACCGAAAGTGTTCCCAGGGGGAAGGCAACATCGATGTTTTTAAGGTTGTGCTCCCTGGCCCCCGTTATGCGGATAAAGGTGCCCTTGCCTTTTCTTCTTTCCGCCGGGGGAGGTATGCGCATGGCGCCGGTCAGGTAGGAACCCGTAATGCTGTGCGGATTGGCGCAAACTTCCTCCACGGTACCCTGGGCTATGATACTTCCCCCATGGATCCCTGCGCCGGGTCCCAGGTCTACAATGTAGTCCGCCGTGCGCAGCGTCTGTTCGTCATGCTCCACGACGATAAGCGTGTTGCCGAGGTCCCTGAGACCTTTAAGCGTATCGATAAGTTTCGCATTGTCCCGCTGATGAAGGCCTATCGTGGGCTCGTCAAGAATGTAGAGCACTCCCACCAGTGAAGAACCTATCTGGGTCGCCAGACGTATACGCTGCGCCTCCCCGCCGCTCAAGGTGGAGGCGGTCCTCTCTAGGGTCAGATAGTCGAGACCGACATTTTTCAAAAATGTAAGCCTCGCCGAAATTTCCTTGAGTATCTGCTGGGCTATAACCGCCTCGGTTTTGGTGAAAACGGTTTTAGTGAAAACTTCAGAGCAATCCTTTACGGAAAGAGAGGTAATGTCCCAGATGTTTTTTCCATGAACGCGGACCGCGAGGCTTTCGGGCTTGAGACGTTTCCCCCCGCAGGATTTACAGAGTTTCTGGCTCATGAACTGCTCGAGCCACTCCTTTACGCCCTCCGAGGTTGTTTCAAGATACCGTCTCTTTAAGTCGTTTAAAACACCCCGGAAACGGCTTGAATACTCGAACCTGCCCGTTTTTTCCCGGTTTTCGTACTTCACTTCTATTGCCTCGTCCGTACCCAGGAGGAGCATATCCAGTATCGATTCCGGCAGATCGCCCAGCGGCGTGTCCAGACTGAAACCGTAATGCTTTGCCAGGGATTCAAACCAGCTTCTCTGCCAGCCGGCCTCCGGATTGTAGGGAACTATGCCGCGTTCATTGAAGGAAAGGGAGAGGTCAGGAATGACAAGGTCCGGATCGAACTCAAGGGTAATTCCCAAGCCCGAACAATCCGGGCAGGCGCCGTAAGGATTGTTGAAGGAAAAAAGTCTCGGCTGCAGCTCCGGTATGCTCAGGTTGCAGTGCAGGCAGGAATTTTTCTGGGAGAAGTATTCTTCCGTGTCCCCCTGCTTTTCATGGCGCATCGCGATTACCTTGCCGTCGCCGATTTCCAGGGAAGTCTCCACGGACTCGGCTACGCGTTTCCTCTGGTCACCCTGAATCTTTATCCGGTCCACAACGATTTCGATGGAATGTTTTTTACGTTTGTCGAGGGTAATATCGCCGTCAAGGGACTGGACCGTCCCGTTTATCCGCGCCCTCACAAAGCCGGCGCGCCTGGCGTCTTCGATTATTTTCTGGTGTTCGCCCTTTTTTCCCGCTATTACGGGCGCGAGCAGGGTAATTTTCGAGTTTTCCGGATAGGCCATGATCGTGTCTATGATCTGGTCCACCGATTGTTCCTGGATTTCCCTCCCGCAGTTCGGACAGTGCGGTATGCCTATCCTGGCGAAAAGAAGCCGGAAATAGTCATAGATTTCCGTTACCGTTCCCACCGTGCTCCTGGGGTTCCTGTGGGTCGTTTTCTGTTCGATGGCGATGGCCGGGGACAGACCCTCAATGTAATCGAGGTCCGGTTTGTCCATTCTGCCGAGGAACTGCCTGGCGTAGGAAGAAAGCGATTCCACATACCGGCGCTGGCCCTCCGCATAGATGGTATCGAACGCGAGGGATGATTTTCCGGAACCGCTTATGCCGGAAATAACGATAAGACTGTCCCTCGGGAGCTCCAGGTCGATATTTTTCAGATTATGCTCTCTGGCTCCCTTGATGATTATCTTTTTCATTGTTCAATTTCCGAGATTCAGCAAGGGTTCGATATAGGGAGATCTAAGCTTTTTCAGGGACCTGTCCTTCCAGACGGCCTGGGGGCTCCATTCACTGACGAGGGTCCAGAGTGCGGCGGCATGCACAGGGGCTCCTTCCGCATAGAGGGCGGCGCCGAGATAGTAGAGAACCTGGAAGCCTTCAACATCGAGCAGATATTCCTTTAACATTGGATGCTTCTGCAGAAGCGTTAAACTCTCCGCAAGGGATCTGAATTTGAAATCGGGATCCGACTTTTTCAATTCATCGAGAAAGCGGGAACACAGAAGGACGGCGCTGTAGGCAAGATGCAGGGTCGCGCGGTCGAAACGTCCGGTCTTGTAATAAAAAATACCCATCTGGCTGTGGGCGTTCAGGCTGAAAGTTACGTTTACCCGGTAAAGACTTAACACTTTGTCGATGCCGGATTCTTTCATGTTTTTAACGAAGAGGAAGGGAAGTTCGCTGTTTCTGTCCTTGAACTGCACGTCGTCGCGTATTATGGTCTGAAGCATTTCCTCGTATTTACTGTATTTACCCCCGAAATAATAGATCCGGGAAAGGTTGTACATAATGGCATATTTTTCTTCGGGTACGTAAAGAAGGTTCCGCATCTCGTAGGCCCTGCGGTATTGTTTTTCCGCGAGCTCATACTCTCCTTCCTCCTCGAAAACGGCGCCTATCCACATTTCCGCTTCGGGGAATAAAGCCTGTTTCTCGATGGCCTGCCTGAAAAACCGGAGCGCCTGGCCGTATTCGCCCCTGTCGAAGGACATTTTTCCATATTCAAGCACAAGCCAGGGCGGCTCATCCGAAGGTTCCTGGGCCGGGATTTGCAGCGCAGATACAAGGAGAAGGCATGCTATAAGAAGACCGGTTTTCCCGCTCATCATAACTCTTTTAAAAGCGACAGAAATTCCTCCCTGGCGTTTTTCCTGTCGGTTGTTTTCACAATTTCCCCCCGCTTGAAAAGTATCACCTTATCCCCGGCGCCTGTTATTCCCGCGTCAGCGTCCTTCGCCTCCCCGGGTCCATTGACTGCGCAGCCCATTATCGCGACTTTCAGGGGCCCCGGCAGTCTGTACAGATCTTCGGAAATTTCCCGGAGAAATTCCCCGGTATCGAATCCGGTCCTGCCGCATTTCGGGCAGGAAACGATGGTAATGCCCCCGCCCCTCAAACCCAGGGCTCCAAGGACCTCCCGGCAGGTTATTATTTCATGTTCTTCGGAATCAGACAAGGAGATTCGTATGGTATTGCCTATTCCTATGCTCAAAAGGGAATTCAGGGCGAGCGTGTTCTTTACGATACCCGGTATAAGCGGACCTGCCTCGGTCACGCCCACGTGCAGTGGGTAGTCGTATTTTTCCGCGAACAGGAGGTTGGCGTTTACCGTCGTGCGCAGATCGGAAGACTTGAGGGAAAAAACCGCATTCTGAAAATCGAGACTGTGGAGGATTTCCATCTCCATTTCCGCTGCCCAGACCATGGCCAGCGAATGGTTTTTTTCTCCCGAAAGATTTTTCGGCAAAGACCCGTGATTGACGCCTATGCGTATCGGCACGTTTTTGTCCTTTGCCTTGCGTACCACTTCCTCCACTTTCCAGGGCGCGCCGATGTTGCCGGGGTTGATGCGGAGTTTTGCAACGGGAAAATCCAGAACCCGCAGGGCGATTCTATAGTCGAAATGAATGTCCGCCACCAGAGGCATCGACGTCCTGGAACACAATGCGCCGAAAATTTCAGATGTTCCTATATCCGGCACGGCAAAACGGAGAAGTTCACAACCCAGCTGCCGAAGATGTTCGATACCGGTAAGCAGCTCGGGCGTTACCGCGGTAAGCGGCTTTTTCCACATGGTCTGAATGGAGATGTAATCGGAACCTCCCAGGGCAAGGGTTCCGGCGAGTACTTTTTTTGTATGTGCTCTTGTTACAATCATAAAAACACCGCCTTACAGCCTCATGAACCCGCTCGAAGGCAGGAGTTTCAAAACTGTAAGGCGGCAGATTAGTGAAGAGGGAATGGGACTAGCCCACAACCCCCAGCAGGAATACCATAACGAAAAGGGCTACCGTTTCGATAAGACCCAAGACCATGATATAGTTACCGAAACCCTTTCCTGTTTCAGCCAGCGCGTCGGATGCCGAGGCCCCGGCCTTTCCCTGGAACAGGGCGGAAAGACCCATCGCTATACCTCCGAGAATCCCGACGCCCAGGAGAAGACCGGCGTCAGCCGGATTTTCAGCCCTGGTAGCCGCAGCCTTGAGGGTGTTCATGAGAATAAAGCCGTAAATCGTCTGGGTAAGCGGTGCCCCGACGAACGCGATGAGCATAAAAGGTGCTGTCTTGTTCTGTACAAAACATTTCTTCCAGGCTCCGACGGCAGCCATACCTGCGGCGCCGGCGCCCAGCGCCGAACCCATGGCGGCAAAAGCAAGTACCGCTCCTATACCAATAAATCCAATATTCATACAGTTTCTCCTTCCATAATCTATTACATTAGGAACATTATTCCTTTATTTCTCCGCTGCCAAAGGGCTTGTACTGAAAGCCCGTCCATTCCATTCCCAGGTGCCCGGAAAATTCGAGCATGTTGAGCCGCACCCCGTGTACAATGACGCTCAGGGCTCCCATGGCCAGGTTCAGGGTATGGCCGAATACGAGAATTAAAACACTTCCGATAATTCCGGCGATTCCCTTTCCGCCGGAAGCCATCGCATTGAAACTCTGGGCTATGGCCACCGTTGCAAGGCCTACGGCAAAAAGGCGGATGTACGAAATGATATCCGAAAAAAAGCCGATGCTGCTCAGGAAGGTGGTCAGGAGTCCCCCGACACCCTGAAGCAGGCCTTTAAAAAATTTACCTTCCTGCTTTCCGAAAATTATGATAAAACCGACCCCGCCGATTATCAGGAAGAGCGCGAACTTCGGCAGGGGGAATTTCGCGGCATCCAGGACCATGTTGAGCACAAGATAGAAAAGACCGAGGCCCATGGAAAGCCATCCAAGCTGGGCGAAAGACTTGATAAGAGGCTTTTTCTTGAGCTGGCTGATAAAGTTCCATATATGGGCAATACTTATGTGGATTGTCCCGACGATAAAACATATGTACTTGATCAGCTCGCTGCTCCTGGGGTTGAAAGCGTAGAGGGCTTCCACCCTGAAGCGGGCGAGAAAGGGTATTTCCGATATCTGCTTGTTGCTGAACCAGGTTCCCGTAAGCGATCCCCAGATGATGGTAGAGATGCTCAGAACAAGGAAAAGCACCATTCCCGGTGAAACCGGTTTTTTCCCGGCCGCCGATTTTATCATGAGGAAAGCGGTAATTATAAAAAGTATGCAGCCGTAGCCCGCGTCACCGATAATCATGGACACAAAAAACGAGAAAAAAAGCAGAAAGAAAAAGCTTATGTCAAATTCCCTGTATCCCGGTACAGTACCGAGCATTCCGAAAACGGGATCGATTATTTTTATCCATTTGGGATTCCGCACAAGGGACGGTACGGCATCCGTTTCCGCAGGGTCCTCCATCATGAGGCCCCAGCCCTGTTCCGCGGCTGCCTCCTTCAATTGAGGGACGTCGGAGAAGGGAGCAAAACCGGACAGATAGGAAAGGGAGCCTTCCATACCCATTCCCTCATGCACTCTCTCGAACTCAATAATCTTTTCCACCCTTTGAAGGGCATTTTCAAGGCCGCCGCGGTAAGGCACAAACCCGGCGAATTCCTTTTCGATTGAATCAAGCTCTTCCTGCTTTTTTTCCTTTTCCCGGGAGAGTGCGGATAGGCCCTTCTCCTGGGGGATGAACTCTTTGACCTGATCCAGAACCTCCGCCGGCGCTGCCGTTCTTCCTATCGACAATGCGGCGAATCGGACCAGGGATTTTGATCTGGATATGACGGCGCAGGGCAGCGCATTGGAAACTGAGGTGAATTCCGCCGGGAGGCCTTCGTGCAGACTGATGCGCACGCCTTTCTCAGCAAGTTCCCTCATCATCCCCGGTTCGAAATCCCCCCAGGGCGAAATCCGCTCCGCTTCCCTGGTAAGTCTTTCCATTTCCTCCTGGAGGGTCCGTTTCCTCTCCTGCAGGCCGAGAATCTTTGCGATGACAGCGTCCGCGTCGTCCGGCAGACCCTCTTTCGCCGGTTCAGGCTTTTTCACCGCGGGCAGAAGCAGCAGGGCCCTGTCGCAGTCGGCGCGCCTGGCTTCAAGCCGGGTAATATCCTCGTTCGCGGCTTCCATATTTTCAATATGCACCACGCCGAGTCGTTTCAGTACGTTCAGGGCTTTTCGCCGTTCAGCATCCAGCACTATAATGGATACTTTTTTCATGGGAACAATCACTGCCCCGTACTCCTTACTATATTGCTTTTGGATATCTTGCCGCGTACAACGGCGGCTGTCTGCTGATCTCCAAGATAGATCCGTATGATCCGGATGTATTCCCTGGCTTCGGGAATTTTGACTTTTTCGAAGAGATTGACGCGCTGGCTGGTTACACGGAGTTCCTGTTCCAGCAGTTCAACCTGTCTGTTCAGAATGGCAAGCTCTTCATCCAGCCGTATCAGTTCTTCGAGCTTTTCAACCGCGGTGTCCACCCAGAGGGGCGTCGCAAAAAAATCGTAGGCCTCGTGACGGAACCGGATGTCCTTGAAAACAGGTATATCGACACCCGCGATATTTCCCGTATCGGTTGTCACCGATTCAACGGAAAGCAGGCTGTCCACCGGATAGCCCTCTCCGAAAACCTGTATCCACTGCCGTATCTGCTGATCAAGCCCCTTCTTCCTTTCCTCGATTTCCGCTTTCTGGGCTTCCACCCTGCGGATGACAATTTGAAGCTGCTGTTTCTTGAGAAGCAGCGTGGGAAGGTACCGAAGATACCGCTTCAGCGCGTCCTTCTGGCTTTTCAGTTCGTTCTTGGTAAACTTTATCCGGGCCATATCCTCTCAAACTTCCTAATTTTTAGGCCAAAAATTCTCTATCAGTTCGGACCTCATGCCGGTTTCCTCGGAACTGAAACAGTCGGCAAGGATTGCCCAACCCGCGTCGAGTGCTTTTTCGAGCGGAATGTTCACCGTAAGATCCATCATCTGTTTTTCAAAAATCAGCCCGTATTTGAGCAGCTTGTTGTCCCACTCTGACATCCTGAACCCCATGGATTTTTTCTCCATGGATTCCAGATAGGCGGCATACAGTTTTATCATGCCGTCCATCAGCGCGCGGTGGTCTTTCCTGGTTTTGCTGTTGATCAGCTGCTTGAGCCGGGAAAGCGAACCGAAGGGTTCGATTCTTCCGTTCCGGAGATAAAACTGCCCCTCGGTGATGTATCCCGTATTGTCCGGTATGGGGTGGGTAACATCATCTCCGGGCATGGTAGTAACCGCAAGAATGGTTATGGAACCAGCTCCTTCGAAGTCAACAGCCTTTTCATACCGCGACGCAAGCTGGCTGTAGAGATCTCCGGGGTAACCCCTGTTGGAAGGCACCTGTTCCATGGTTATGGCGATTTCCTTGAGGGCGTCGGCAAAGTTCGTCATGTCCGTGAGCAGCACCAGGACCTTTTTCCCGCTCAGGGCAAACTGTTCGGCCACAGCCAGGGAAATGTCCGGGACGAGCAGGCATTCGACTATGGGGTCCGCCGCAGTGTGGACGAAGAAAATCGTCCGGCTCAAGGCCCCGCCTTCCTCGAGTGTCTGTTTGAAAAAGAGGTAATCATCGTATTTGAGACCCATGCCGCCGAGGATGATCATATCCACTTCCGCCTGCATGGCAATTCGTGCCAGAAGGGGGTTGTAAGGTTCCCCGGAAACCGAAAATATGGGGAGTTTCTGTGACTCCACCAGGGAGTTGAACACGTCTATCATGGGAATACCGGTGCGGATCATGTTCCGGGGAATGATCCTTTTGGCGGGATTGACGGAAGGCCCGCCAATCTCTATCAGGTTTTCCTTAAGTTCCGG
>SPDA01000040.1 GCA_004525155.1 Spirochaetales bacterium | reverse complement strand
GTGCGCGGAAGCGGAGAAATACCTGCTTGCGAACGCGAAATCGATTTAGCCGGCGCCATGAATGCGGATAAAATCGGCATTGCCGTAAAAAGATAAGGCGGACGGCCCGGCTTATGATTCTGCACGGCGGAAGAATAATCATAATAACAATTATTCTCGTAATTTTTTTTAACGGATGCGCCGGCCGGGGATCAAAGCAGGCGACATCCGCGCCCGCTGCGCGGGAGGTGTCCGGGAAGGAGCTTTTCGGGGCCGCGGGCGACCTTGTCCGGCGTGAAAATATTCAGGCCTTTCTCGTTTTCCGCTCCGGGGAATATTTGTGGGAACAGTACGCCGAAGATATGGACCCGGAAGAAATACATGTTATTAACTCCTGTACGAAAAGTATAGTTTCCCTGCTCATCGGCACCCTGTTCGACCGCGGACTTCTCGATACGGTCGATACGCCGGTGTATACGTTTTTCCCGGAAATCGCACCGGAAGAATTGACCGAGAGAAGCAAATCCCTGACGCTCAGGCATTTTCTCACCATGAGCACGGGACTGGCGAGCCGCGATTCCTATCTGTACAGATGGGAAGGATTAAGGGCTGTCTGGAATAAAAAAGACTGGATACGTCACATTGTAAGCCTGCCCTCGGAAGCGCCCGGGGGGCAGCGGTTCGATTACAGCAACCTCGCGAGCTATCTGCTGGGAGAAATTATACGGCAGAAGACGGGCATGGACGCGGAAGAGTATGCCTTAAAGACTCTTTTTGTTCCCCTTGGAATAACGGAATACTCCTGGGAGAAAAACCCCCTGGGCCGCAGTACGGGATGGGGAGGGCTCCGCCTGAAACCCCGGGACCTGGTGAAAATCGGCCAGCTGGTTCTGGACAGGGGAAGGTGGCAGGGCAGGCAGCTGATTTCCGAAGACTGGATAGAACAATCCACCAGGCCCTGGATTAAAGCGGGGACCTTGAGGGAATATTACGGATACCAGTGGTGGGTGGACGGCGAAGGCCGTATTATGGCCCTCGGGTATGAAGGCCAGTATCTCATCGTGGACACCGTCCTTAAGCTGGTAACGGTTTTCGCCAGTTCGCTGAGGGAAGAGGATTTTTTTCTGCCTTACGAAATTTACACGGCCCATGTTGTCCCGGCAGCGGAAAAATGGTAACACATCTTTCTCACAGGGCAATTAATCTGAAAATGTAGACCTTTCCGGTAATCTTGGTTTATACTGACGGGGAAAGGAGCATGTATATGAATACAAAAACCGAGGAACTTGAACTCAAAAAGACAAAACTTCAGGACCTGAAAAATGCCCGATCGAAAGCAAACTGTTCCTCCTCCCATTCCTCCTCGGCGGATGTGCGGATGGAAAGTGAAATCGAGGATCTTGAAGAGGAAATATCGCGGCTGGAACGCGAACTGAAAAAGTGATAGTTGAAAAAAACATATCCCTTTCCCAAATCGAAGAAGCCATGAAGGCGGAGGAATTCGGTACGGATATAATTCAATCGGGGAGCAATGTGGCCGTTATCATGAGTCAGAGCTGGTGCCCCCAGTGGCACATGGTCAAATCGTTTCTTTCACGGCTGAACAGAGAGGGCAGGCCGGAGGAGATCGATATAGATGTCTACGAAATCGTTTATGACCAGCTGGAAATTTTTCACCAGTTTCTGAGATTCAAGGAAGAGACTTTTGGAAACGACCTGATTCCTTATATCCGGTATTATAAAAACGGTTCTTTTATGACTTCAACGAACTATGTGTCCGAATCATTTTTTGTAAGGCAGTTCGAATAAATCAAACCCTTCCTTTATGCAGGCCGGTCCCTGAAGCGGAGCCGCCAGGTAATACCGCAGCAGGATTCGAACCCGGCTTCTCCCTGGAGCTGCTGTTCGGTCAGGGAGAGGATCGTCTGGATTCCCAATGAATTCTGGGCACGGTAATCAAAGAGCGGGGGAACGCCGATTCCGTTGTCGGAAAAAACCATTTCCAGTGTCTGCGGATCGAGCCGGGCAATCCGGATACGGATGGAGCCCTGCCTGCCTTCGGGGAAGGCATGTTTTAGTGAATTGGATAAAAGTTCATTCAATATAAGCCCGCAGGGAATTGCAGTGTCTATCAGAACGTTTTCTTCAACCGCCAGGTCCAGCGAAAGGCTGATTTTATCGGACTGGGCGAAACTCTGAAACAGCATGGTTGCCAAATCACGGATATACTCGCTCAGGTTGAGGCTTGACAGGTCCTGCGTCTGGTAGAGCATCTGGTGGACCAATGCCATGGCCTGGATACGGTTTTCGGTTTCCCTGAAGATCAGGTCCATGGCTTTATTCTGGGCTTTTGCGGCCTGCAGGGAAAGCATGGAGCTGATGACCTGCATATTGTTTTTGGTTCGGTGGTACAGCTCCCGCAGCAGGGTTTCTTTTTCTGAAAGGGCGTTTTTAATCCTGGTTTCAGCCTGTTTGCGGTCCGAGATGTCTTCCAGAATGGACATGCGCCCCCGCGGCCGTCCGTCGACGTCATAAAGCACCGCGGAAGAAAGGCTGATGGTGATGAAGGTGCCGTCCTTCCGCTGACGGATGACTTCCCGGCTTATCAGGCCTCCGCGGCTGAAAACCTGATGGCTCAGTTCATCAAACTCATCGAGGAGGTTGTCCGGTATATAAGGCAGAGGGCCGCCAATCACCTCCTCCGACGACCAGCCGAACATACGCTCTGCCGCCGGGTTCCACATCCTGATTTTGCCGTCCAGATCGAGGACCATAATCGCCAGCGGCGAAACCTGAAAGATGGCATTGAGGGTTTCGCTGATGGTGTAGAGCTCTTCTTCGGCGAACTTGCGCCCGGTAATGTCGTCGAGAATGACCAGTACTTTGTCATAAGCGCCTCTGTCGTCCATAATCGGCTGGATCCTGGCATAATACCAGGCTGTCCTGCCTGAAACGACCGTTTTCCTGGAGGATTCCACGAGCCTGCCTGAATTCATCGCTTTAAGGATATTGGCGAACTGGAGTTTGGCGATATCCGCGGGAAATACATCGAACATTGTTTTCCCGATAAAATCTTCCGGTTTGCCGCCCAGCTGCCCGGCGGATGTCGTGTTCATGAACAGGTACACGCCCTGCCGGTTCATGGTAAACACGGGCTGGGTGAGCGTCTCGACAAGGTAACGGTATTTTTCCTCGCTCTGCTTTATCTGTTTTTTAGATTCGATTTCATGCAGGTTTTTCAAGCCTATGCTGGAAATAACCTCGACTAGCCCCTTTATGAAATACAGGTGATGATTAAGCTGTTCCTTTGTCCAGACGGGCACTTTCCGGACTGCCTCCAGATAGGATGCCTCGTCAAATCCGTATTTTTCAGCCTGGCGCCTGAAAAAATCCAAATCAGGCTCTTCAAGAAAAAACTGACCGGTGAAAAAATTCCCGTAATGAACGCCGTCGATGATAATGGGAGCGGCGCTGTCCACCAGACCGTGCGGGCAGCTGTAGGTTACCGCCGGATTGGCTTCGTGCAGATGGCTCAAAATATACTGACTGCTTTGAATACACTCGTTTTCAGTTTCCCGGTTTTTTCTGTGGAACTTGAAGCAGATGTCCTGCCATGCTGTGACTGTAAGAATATTTCCCTCAATGTCGATTATGGCGGAGGGGAAGGAGTAGTTTTCGTTCAGCCTGTCCTGAAGGGACTGAAACTGTTCCAGGTCAATAAGGTCCTTAAGCCTGTACGACTCGGCAGGGCCGTTTTCACTGTTGACGCTCATTCCAGGGAAATCCGCTTTGCCTCTCGCGCGCTGGATTTGTGCGTGAGCCCCAGCAGGATATCCATCTCCAGAACGCCTTTTTCAGGCGAATAGAGGTCCAGGGCAAAATTGATGTCAAAGGACAATATGCCGTTGTTCCACTCTTCGTTGTTGAAGCTGACGGCAAAGAGAAATCCTCTGCGGAATAGAAATAAATCGCGAAGCGCCTTCATGCTGTACTCCGAAGCCGTGAGCCTGCTGGAAAGCAGGTTGCCGGTCAGGATGAAATTCCCCTTGAGGATGGTACCGGGAGGCAGATAGAGGATGTTATTGTCAAGGTTGACCGTGACCCGCTTTTTATCGGTATTAGAATAGCGCATTCCGGGTGCGAGCGGAACAATATTCCTTTTGTTCCTGATTTTTTCAGGCTGGGGCGTTCCGCCGACCCGCGCGGCTGTCCGGTGGTTTATGACGAGACGGCCGGCATCCCTGTCATGTCCCACGTCGTAGTGGAAATCGATATGAAGATTCTCGATATTTTTGTCGTTGTCGTTTCTCGACCTGTACCAGGTTTCCCCGTCCAGGGAATACAGATATTCGTTTCTTGGCCCGTTGGTTATATAGACAGGCTTTACGGTCCTGAACCTGTTTCCCGGAATGCTTACCGCAAAATGTTCAGGGGACGGGGTAAAATCGGTGCTTCTGAAGATTATCTCTTCATTTTCCCTGAAAGACAGGACTGTTTCGAGGGCAGAAGCGGCTTTGGCAAAATCAATCAATTCTTTCTGATTGTTCTGCAGTTCATCCGCTTTTTTGAGCATGGCTGCCGTAAAATCAAGGAGGTTATAGGTCTTGGTTCCGTCAGGAGGTCTCCCGCAGGAGCCGAATATCAACACGGCGCACGTTAAAAGAAGAAGGGGAGGTCTTATAAATATTTTCACATGTAAAGCTTAGCACATAAATAATTTTTTATAAAGAAGCAGCCTTCAGGTTCGGGAAATCTCCCGGCAGGTGCTGCGCTTGACGAGCTGCTGCTTCACCTTGAGTACATGAATGTCTTCAGGTTTGTGCGTGATGCGGTTCATGAGCATCTGGCAGACGATACTCCCCATATAGGTTGTGTTTATGCGCATGGTGGTAATCTGCGGATAATAGTGCTGGTCGTAATCCAGAACGTCGCCCGGAGCTATGATCGAAACATCCTCCGGCACGGACATTCCGAGTTCCCGAAGAAAAACGATGACCCTGTAAGCGATCTCGTCATCCAGGCAGAAAACCGCGGAGGGCCGGTCCCGGCTGCCGAAAAGCAGGGAAAGTTTTTTCTTGAGCTCGGCCATGTTCTGCATGTCGAAACGGATAATTGAATCCTGGGACAGCTTCAGCCGGTTTTCTTCCATGGCTTTCCGGAAGCCGATGAACCTGTCGTTCAAAAGCATGGGCAGATCGGGCCGTTCCGCCTCGACATAGGCTATATGTGTATGTCCCAGTTTGATAAGGTAGGCCGTACCTTCATAGGCGCCCTGGTAATCGTCGACGCAGACTGAGTAAAATTTATCCTGAAAATTGTTGTTCATGACAATTATCACGGGAATGCCGGATTTTTCGAGCGATTCTACAAGTTCTTCCGTCCCGTAATGCAGGGCGATCACCGCCTGGACCCTGGCTTCAGCGATTTTCCGCTGTATTTCCTTTGCCGGGAAGGACCGTTTTATGGGAATGAGCACCGTGTTAAGGCCGAGAGGCTTCATGGTAGATTCAATTTCATCGATAATCGGGCGGATAAAACTCCATATGAATGCCCATTCATAATCGATATTGATTAGGATGCCCAGGTTGCGGGAGCCGTCTTTACTTCTTCTTTCCCGTTTTTCTTTTTTGAAGTAACCAAGCCTGTGGGCGGTTTTCTTCACCTTTTCGCGTATATCTTCCGATATGCGTCCCTTATCCGCAAGGACGAGGGATGCTGTTGTAAGGGATACACCCGATGCGGAGGCAACATCCTTTAGCCTGGTTTTCAAATTGGTAAACTCCTGATAAATTATAAAATATTTTAGCATAGAATTAGTAATTGTCAAGCATAATATAAATTATATTTACCAGAAAAATTAAAGAAAATCACAAATAATACTTGAAAATCATAATATTTTAAAAAAACTGCAGATAAGACCTGCTGAAAAGCATGATTCCGCCAGTAAAAATATTCGAAAAATTAACTTGACAACCGCCGAATCTGTGATAAAATAATTAAGCATTTAACTAGTTTTATCATTATTTACTAGTTCATAATCCAGTTTACGGGGAGGATTTGCGGTGAAGCGTTTCGGACAGCTGATCGGCCTGCGGCCGGAAAAACTGAGTGAATACAAGAAATATCATGCCGCGGTCTGGCCGGAAATACTCAAAAAAATTACCGAATGCAACATAAGGAATTATTCGATTTTCCACAGGGACGGGCAGCTTTTCGCCTATTTTGAATATACGGGAACGGATTTTGAACGTGACATGGAAAAAATGGGGGAGGACCCGAAAACGCAGGAATGGTGGGACATCATGAAACCCATGCAGGCTCCTGTTCCGAACAGGGCTCCCGGGGAATGGTGGGCGGATATGGAAGAGGTTTTTCACCTGGACTGAAACCGGCGGCGGTTTATATAAAAATGTTTTTAAAAAATAGGAATTACTGATGCAGCGTACTGAATCTTGCAAAAATAAACTTAACCGAATGCAGGACGCGCTTTATCATAAGGAAGGCGACCGGGTTCCGGTAAGCGATTTTTTCTGGGGTTCCTTTTTAAAGCGGTGGAAGGAGGAACTGGGCCTGCCCAGGGACGCGAACATCTACCGTCACTACGATTTGGACTGGCAGGTCACAATCCCGAACATGGATCCCCACATCCGGAATTTTGAAATCCTCAAAGAAAACGATGAAGAAGTTACAGTCAGAACCGGTTTTGAAGCCGTCATACGAAAAAAGTTCGCAGACCCCATGCCTGCGTTTCTCAAATTCGAAACCGATTCCCTGGAAAAAATTGAAAAATTTACCTTTGACGATCCCCGCGATTCCCGCCGCTTTTTTGCGGGGGGCGACAATCAGCTCGGCGGTGTGGGTGACGGATTCGCGCGTGACCTGCCGCCCTGGATGGATACGGTAAAAAGCATCCGGCCCGATTTTCCCGTGTATGGGAGCGTCTGTGAGGGACATGAGGAACTCTGGCGCATTATCGGTTCGGAGAACGTCATGCTCTGGATAGGGTTATACCCCGAAGAGCTTGGAAAGTTTATAAAGCGCATCGGGGATTTCGTCATTGACCTTACCCTTGCCCAGATCGAGGCCGCGGGAGGGCTGCTGGACGGAATGGTCATCTGGGGGGACGTGGCTTATGTGAACGGCATGCTCTTTTCTCCCGATTACTGGCGCAGGCATTTCAAGCCCATCGTCCAGGAACAGATCCGGATTTGTCATGAGCATAATCTTCCCGTCATCTACCACGGCTGCGGCAATGCCTCCGCAATTTTTGAAGATTTTATCGGGATGGGTCTCGATTCCTACAATCCCCTGGAGGCAAAATCGGGGCTGAACGTTGTGGATTTGCGGAAGAAATACAGCCATCGCATGGGTTTCTGCGGCAACATGGACGCCCTTGCCTGGGCAAACGAACCCCTCGCTGAATTGAAAAAGCAGGTCCTGACCAAGCTGAACGCGGCGAAGGGCGGTGGATACATCTTCCAGTCGGACCATTCGGTACCGGGAAATATTTCCGCAGAACGGTACGAGTATGTTATAAACCTGGTACGGGAAAAGGGGACATTCCCCCTGGACCTTGACGGTTACAATATTCCGGAACTTGCGTAAAGGGGGCCGGTGTGATGACATCGAAAGAACGGCTGCTTACAGCCCTGACAAAAGGAAAACCCGACCGGCTCCCCGCCACCGTGCATCAGTGGCAGGGTTACCACCTCGACAAGTACATGAAAGGCATAAGCGATCTCGAAGCCTTCAAGCAGGTGGGGCTGGATGCTCAGATACAGTATTTTGAAGACATGGCCCAGTTCTGGCTTGTAGATGCGGATTTTACCAAAATGAACACAGCCGACTGGAGGGACGAACCGGTACTTGTAAGCAGGGACCCCGAGAACCGTGTGACCCACCACGTTATTCATACGCCCGGCGGAATCCTTACCTACAAGACCGCAGGAAACACTAAAACGACCTGGATAACGGAATACATCATAAAAAAAGATGACGATATAGAACTTATCCGCAAGTACATGCCTGTACCCAGGCTCGATTTGAAGCCTGTTGCCCGGCGTCATGATCTTATCGGCGATGCTGGAATCTTGCGGGGCTTCGTTTGGGGCGACCAGGCCGGCTGCTGGCAGCACGCGGCCTGCCTCATGGACATTAACGAGCTCATCATGGCTGTCTTTGACAAACCGGACTGGGTGCACAGCCTGCTGAGGATCCTTCTGGACAAAAAACTTGCGTTTATCGAGAGCATGCAGGGCGCCAAATTCGACCTTATCGAAACGGGTGGAGGAGCGGCTTCCTCGACCCTCATATCGCCGGATCTCCACAGGGAGTTCTGTCTGCCCTACGACAGGGAAATGCACGATGCCCTGCATTCCCTTGGTTTTCTGGTTACCTATCACACCTGCGGCGGCACCTACGGTATCGAGGAACACATCGTGGCCAATGGAACGGACGCCTCCGAGACTCTGGCCCCTCCCAGTGTGGGGGGGAACCAGGAGCCCTGGGAGCTGAAGCGCAAGGTCGGGGACCGGATAGCCTTGATAGGCGGTATCGATCAGTTTAATGTGCTTGAAGGATCTGAAAAAGGGATAAGGGACAAAGTAGATGACCTTTTTAATAAAGTAGGTTATAATGGCGGCTTTATCTGTTCATGTTCCGACCATTTTTTCGAAACACCTGTGGCAAAACTTAAGGTTTTTGCGGAAGCGGCCAGGGAATGTACGTATTGAAGGAGTGTAACCATGTCTGAAAAGTCCCTGGCCCTTTCGATGAAGGGCGTCAGCAAGAAATTTCCAGGCACCATAGCAGTGGACGATGTGGATTTCGACGTGTACGCGGGAGAAGTGCATGCACTGGTGGGCGAGAACGGCGCAGGCAAGTCCACACTCATGAAGATGCTGGCGGGATCATTTGACGACTATACCGGCACTATTTCAATAAAAGGAAAGGAGACCAAGCTCCATTCGCCTGCCATGGCCAAGGCCGTGGGCATCGAAATGATTTACCAGGAATTAAGCCTGGCCCTTCCCTTAAGCATTGCGGAAAACGTACTGGTGGGAAGACTGCCGGTTAGAAACGGCATAATCGACAGGAAAAAGCTTACCGAAGATGCCGCTGCGGCCCTGTCCCGGGTCGGGCTTGAATACCTGGATCCTATGAAACCCATCGAAGACATAAGCCAGCACGAGGCGCAGCTGGTTGAAATATCGAAGGCCCTATGGAACAATCCCGGCATCCTCGTAATGGATGAGCCTACCTCCGCTCTTTCCCGGGAAGAGGTGGAACGCCTTTTCACCATCATCGCGAAACTGAAAAACGAAGGCCTCGCCATCGTGTACATAAGCCATCACCTGCCGGAAATTTTCCGTGTTGCCGATCGGGTTACAGTCCTGCGGGACGGTAAAAAAATCGGCACCAAAAACATCCACGAAGTTAAGAGGGAAGAAGTGGTGCAGATGATGGTGGGCCGGAGTATCAGGGAATTCTACACCAAGCGTGACCACAGCATCGGCAAGGACAGGCTCGTTGTTGAAAATCTCTCCCGCTGGGGCTTTTTCCACAACGTCAGTTTTACCGCCAGGGAAGGCGAGATCCTCGGCATCTGCGGGCTTTCCGGCGCCGGCAGGACGGAACTTGCCCGGGTCATGGTGGGTCTGGACAGCGCCAGCGCTGGAACCGTCACACTGGAAGGAAAAAGGGTAAGCGCCCGGCGTATGGC
>SPDA01000111.1 GCA_004525155.1 Spirochaetales bacterium | reverse complement strand
CAATATTGACATGACGCCGCCGGAAATAACCCTGGCGCAGCCTGAAAACCCGGCCGATCTCATTTTCTCCCCGGACAAGGACGGCAACAAGGATTCTCTCCTTATAAGGATAACAGGTTCTCTCGAAGACAGCTGGAAAGCCGTCATAACCGATGCATCGGGTGAAACGGTAAAGACTTTTACCCTGGATAATCAGGCGCCTAAAGACCTTACCTGGGACGGCAGGAACAACGCGGACATTCTCGTGCCCGACGGCGTGTATTTTTTCAGCATGGCAGCCACGGACAGGGCGAAGAACAGCACCTCCGCGGAGCTGCAGAACATAATCATCAACACCCAGCGGCCCCAGATAAGCCTTACAATCGACAACCAGTATTTTTCCCCCAACGACGGGTCCGGCAGCGGGGACGGGATAAAGGATGCGGTGACGGTTACCCAGCAGGTACCGGTCAGGGAAGGCATCGTATCCTGGGAGCTTAAGGTCAATGACGGGACCGGAACGGCCCGGAGGACCTACAATAATTCAGTGCTGGGCGCCATACCGGCCGCCATTTCCTTCGACGGCAGGGACGATGGAGGGAACCCCCTTCCCGAGGGCACCTACAGGGGAATCCTTACCCTGCTTTATGAGAACGGTTATAATCCGACCGCCGAAACCCCCGATTTCTATATTGACGTGACACTGCCCAGCGGCTCAGTCAGGGCGGATTATACGATTTTCTCGCCCAACGGCGACGGGAACAAGGACATCGTTACCTTCGCGCAGGATTCGAGCCGGGAGGATGTATGGGAGAGCCTTATCCAGGATGTAAAGGGTAATATCGTAAAGCGTTATTACTGGCCGGACAGGGCGGACGCGACGGTCACCTGGGACGGCAGACGGGATGATAAAACCGCTGTTCCGGACGGGGAGTACACCTACGTGTTATACACCACCGACCGGGCCGGCAACAGGGGCGAAAGCTCCCCTGTAAACGTGGAGGTATCCACGAAAACGACTCCCGTGGCCCTCGCTTCCGATTTCGAGGCTTTTTCTCCCAACGGCGCCGGCGTGCAGGACACCCTGCCGCTTAAACCTGACCTCAAAGTGGGGGATGGGGTGGAGCGGTATTCCCTGACTGTACTGTCCGCGGATGGAAAGCCCGTGCGACAGGTTACCGGACGAAAAGCTCCGGATCCTGTGTACCAGTGGGATGGTACGGGCGAGAGCGGCATTAAAGTTCCGGACGGTAACTATTACGCGGTGCTGGATGTCGTATACTCAAACGGCAACAATCCGACAGCGCGGACGCCCGTTTTCAGCGTGGACAGGGAGGCCCCCCAGGCGAACATAGCTGCGGATTTCGCCGTATTCTCACCCAACGGCGACGGGAGCAAGGACCAGGTTACGATACAGGTGCAGGACGCAAGTCAGGAGGATCAGTGGTCCGGCACTATCCGGGACAGGAACGGCAGCTCCGTGCTGGATTATTCCTGGGCGGGAAAGCCGGATAACACCATCGTGTGGGACGGCAAAGGCAAGGATGGAAGAATAGTACCTGACGGAACCTACGATTTTGAACTTTATACGAAGGACAAGGCAGGCAATTCGGGCCGGTCGCAGATTGCCCGTTTTACCATTGATACGGAAGAGACCCCCATCCTCCTGAGCGCGGAGCAGGATGCCTTCTCCCCCAACGGGGACGGCGTCAAGGACATTCTTGTGCTGATACCGCAGATGAAGATTGCCGCCGGCGTGGAGTCCTATATTCTGAGCATCCGGAACGCGGCCCGGGCGGAAGTCCGGCAGTTCGCAGGAAAAAACAGGGTGGAAGATGTCTTCAACTGGAACGGCGCGACCCAGGCCGGGGTAAAAGTGCCTGACGGTCCTTACACTGCGGACATAACCGTAACCTATGTTAACGGTAATGTTTCTACAGCCAAAACCCAGCCCTTCATACTGGATACTCTGGCGCCGACAGCCCAGGTGTCTTCGGATCTTGCCGTTTTCTCGCCGAACAATGACGGCAGAAAGGACGCCGTAACCTTTACCCAGCAGGGTTCCGCAGAAGAACTGTGGACGGGCAGGGTTGTGAACGCGGCGGGAGAAGCGGTTAAAAAATATTCATGGAAAAATACGCCGGATAAAAACCTCGTATGGAACGGTATAAATGACAGTAACGCCCTCGTACCGGACGGCCTGTACAGCTACCGGCTGGAATCCGTTGACAGGGCGGGGAATACGGGAAGATCCGGAATACTTTCGCTGGAACTCGTTACCATTGAAACTCCCATCCGGCTTGCGGCTGACCAGGAAGCCTTTTCGCCCAATAGTGACGGAAAGAAGGACCAGCTCAAGTTTACCCCCCAGATTTCGGTACAAAAGGGAATCGAGAGCTACACCCTCCGCGTTATGAACGCCTCCGGCGGGGTGGTACGGACTTTCTCGGGGACCCAGCCGGTTCCGGCTTCCATAACCTGGGACGGCGCCACGGACTCAAAAGCCAAAGCGCCGGACGGTATGTACACGGCGGCGCTTGCCGTCCAGTATGTCCAGGGCAACCTGCCGGAAACCGCGACCAATCCCTTCACTCTCGATACGGTGTTCCCGGAAATCTCCGCTTCCGCGGATTATGCGCTCTTTTCGCCCAACGATGACGGAAAGAAAGACGCCGTTGCCATTACCCAGAGAAGCAGCAGGGAGGACCTCTGGGAAGGTTTCATCAGAGACGCCAAAGGCGTTGAAATCCGCAGGTATCTATGGAAGAACCTTGCGGAAAGTTTTTCCTGGAACGGAACCGACGCTTCCGGCAACAAGGTAAAAGACGATGCCTACACCTATACGGTTCAGTCCACGGACGCAGCGGGCAACGAGACAAAACGGACCGTCGGTCCCCTGCAGTCGGACACCCGGTACACCTCGGCCTATATTACTGCAAACAAGACAGGTTTCGCGCCGAAAGGTACGGGTCCGGAATCATCGATAGCCTTTTCTATCTATACCGCCCTCAGGGACGGTATTAACTCCTGGGCCGTTTCCATGGTGGACGAGGCGGGCAGGATCCAGAAACAGTTCACCGGGACCGGGGCGGTTCCTTCCTCCCTTACCTGGGACGGCAGGAACGACAAGGGAACAGTAACGGAAAGCGCCTATACCGCCCAGATTAAGGTCGTATACAACAAGGGCGACGAACCCGAGGCAAAGACCATACCCTTTATGGTGGACATGAGTCCGCCGGAGGCGAGGCTCACCTTAAATCCCGTTCCCTTCTCTCCGGACAACGACGGCGTGGATGATGAACTTTCGATCAATCTTAATCTTTCCGACCTCTCCGGCATACGCGACTGGACCCTGGCTGTCAACGATCCTGCCGGCAGCGCTTTTATAACTTTCAGCGGCCGGGGAAAACCGGCGGACAGGATACTCTGGAACGGTATCTCGAGTACCGGTGAACTCGTACAGGCGGCGGTGGATTATCCTTATACCCTCACCGCAACGGACATTCTGGGCAATACGGCCGTGACAAAAGGCCAGATACCTGTGGATGTGCTTGTAATACGCGATGGTGAACGGCTCAAGATCCGCATTTCGAGCATCAACTTCGAACCCTACAAGGCGAACCTGATTCTCGATGCCTCGGAAACCGGACAGAAAAACCAGCGAATCCTGGGCAGGCTTGCGGAGATCCTCACCAAATACAGGACGTATAAAATCCGCGTTGAAGGGCATGCAGTGAGCGAGTACTGGGACATCCCGGCAAGGGCGGAGCGTGAGGAAAAAGAGGAACTTCAGCCCCTTTCCAAGGCCAGGGCGGACGCGGTACGAGACTATCTGGTAAAACTCGGCATCGAAGCCTCAAGACTGAGTACCGCGGGTCTCGGCGGAACCCAGCCTGTGGTTCCACACGGCGATCTGGTAAACAGGTGGAAGAGCAGGAGGGTTGAATTTATCCTGATAAAACCGTAAGTTTTTCTTCGGAGGATTTATGCCGACATCGAAACGGCCCAATACGCTGAGTTCGCTAATTCGCGCGGGAGTTTATGTCAATGATTATCCGGGATTGATACTTGACGGTGTGGATGTGAGCTTTTTCCACTTCAAGTTCGTACCGGACGAGGTGCAGGAAACCCAGGTCCCGGGCAAAAAGCCTGTAGACGCTGATTTTACCGCCGGGGTTTCGAGTCTCATAGCCCGGTACAACGAAGAGTACAAGCCTGAGCGTTCCGAGGATATCCTCAGGCTTTATTACCTCGATGACCAGTGGAACTGTATAATGGGTATGCCGGAGCATGACAAGGAGGGGTTAAAGCTTACAACCCTTAAGCGCCTTTACGAAGGGGAACGGATTCTGCAGCTTTCCTTGAGCAGGGTATATACGGCGGAAGGTACCGACGGCGCCCATAATTTAAAATTTCACGAAGTAAAACCCGTATACGAGGCCATCGAGAAATTCATTGCCACCTATCAGTTCGGCTGGCTGGGGCTTTTCAAACAGTACGATGATATCGCCGAGAGAATGACCATATTTCGTAATTTCCGGCCTTTCCGTTCCCTTTTCAATCCGGTGGAAACCCTTAAAAAACCCGCGTTTCTGGCGCAGCTGGGAGTATATACGGCAACGCGAACGGAACTTTTCAAGTGGATTCGTGTCGTATTCGGCGAAATCAAGCTTGATTACGTAGTTAATATGAAATAAGACAAAAAATAAGAAGAAAGTGCAAGACGGATCGGGGTAACGTGAACATATAATAACCTAAGTTTAGTCATAAATTATGAGCAAGTTTTTGGTATTGGGTGCGGGCATCGCCGGTTGTACATCCGCCGCGGAGCTTGCGAAAAAAGGTCACGAAGTAGATCTCCTGGAACAGTCGCCTGCGCCGGGCGGCAGCGTGCTTTCCTACTGCTGTAAAGCTACGGAATCATGCGTACGCTGCGGTGTCTGCGTGGCTCATGCGGCCATACAGGAGACCCTGGCACATCCGAAAATCCGTCTGCAGACCGGAATAACGGTCAAGACCGGAACCAATAACGGAAAAAAAGTCACCCTGCAGACAGAGCGCAGAAACCCATTCATCGACCTGAAGCTCTGCGTGTCATGCAACCTCTGCGCTGAACTTTGTCCCGAAAAATGTATTTACAGCTACTCCCGCGGCGGGCTTACCTTTTATGCCGTGGAGTACAGCGCCTGCAGGCTCCACAAGGGCCGGACCTGTACTGTCTGTGCAGATGCCTGTCCGACAAAGGCCATAACCGCCGACGGTGCCCATACGAAGGAAACCTTCACCGCAGACGCAGCCCTGGTTGCCACAGGGCACAAACCGTTTGCGGCGGAAAAGAAACCGCGCTACGGTTACAGGCGGCTTTCTTCGGTATTCACGGGCCTGGAAGCTGAAGAAATTCTTAAAACAAGATTCTACCTTACAAAACCGGACGAACGGGTTGCCTTTATCCAGTGCGTCGGTTCCCGGGATCCTGAAATCGGCAGAAATTACTGTTCCGCAGTCTGCTGCGCCTATGCGCTGCGCATGGCAAACCAGCTTGCCTACCGGAACAAAGGCGCCGACATTACCGTATATTATATCGATCTTCAGAATTTCGACAAAGCATTTCCAGCACTCATCGCGGACATTACAAAACAGGGAGTAAAACTTGAAAGAGGTCTGCCTTTCAAGATCGATTTGTCGCCGGATAACACCCTGGAGCTCCTGCTGCCAGGCGCCGGCGATGGACCTTCGAGGGCGGAATACGATGCCGTAGTGCTGTCCGTAGGCCTGGGTCCCCATGAGGAAATCCGGGACCTTGCCGTAAGTCTTGGCCTTGCAGAGGATGAGTTCGGCTTCATTGCCGGTCCGGGCGGGAATATCCTGACTGCCGGAACCTGCAGGGAACCGCAGAGCATAACAGACACCATGGCGCAGGCTAAAGCTGCGGTCCTGGACATACTCCGGAAAAACGGCAGGTCCGACAATGGCTGAAGAAAAAAACACTTCCCCCGGCATTGTGCTGTTTTCCCGCAGGGAACTGCCCGGAGAAGCGGCGGTTATCGATCAGCTTGCGTCCCGGCTCGGCTATGCGGGAATTAAAATTGAGGAACAGGTGGTCCGAATCTCCACTTCAGCCGGCTCAATGGAATCCGATATTTCCGGGGCTCTGAAACGCAGGGGCTTTTCCAGGGCAGTTCTAGCCGGCGTGCTGCCCGGGGGCCGTTTCCAGACGGCGGAATTCAGAAGCCGCCAGGCGGTTTCCGCCGGACTCGGGGAATCTTCCTTAAGCGTGGTTCCGTTTCCCCGGAAGCCGGATTCATCCGAAGAGGTACTGGCAGGTTTGACTGAAGAGATCCTGCGCGCCGTGACGGTGCTTTCCATGCTGCCCGGTTTCGATTTTACCGAGGTACCCGTTAACAGGGAGATCCTGGTGCTGGGAGGCGGCTTTTCCGGCATTCAAACCGCCCT